>JBGSVS010000464.1:0-10456 GCA_041752895.1 Tabrizicola sp. | reverse complement strand
CCGAGCCGCCGCCCGTGCCTCCGCCCGAGCCGCCACTGGTGCCGCCGCCCCCTCCTGCGTCATCGCCATCATCTTCGCTGCCCCCGTCATCGTCGCCGTCATCGTCGTCGTCCCCGTCGTCATCTCCGTCCTGCGCCCAGGCGGCATTCGTCTGCCAGATCGACGGGACAGAGATCGTGACGCCAAGGCACAGCAAGATCGTGACCGAGCGGAGGAGGAGTTTGTCTGGCATGGATCGGCCTTCTGTCCTGTCTGGTTATATGGGTAGCGGCAACCGCGTTTTGACTTTACGGATGGCACCCCGGCGCTATTCCTTTGATGACAAAATAAACCTGAGCAGAAAGAAGTCATGTCAGACAGGTTCAGTAACGATCTGATCGCGCTTCTGCCCAATCTGCGAAGGTTCGCGCTGTCCTTGTGCCGGCGTGGCGATGTGGCCGATGACCTGGTGCAGATCACGGCGGAACGGGCCTTTGCGGCGCGTGACCGGTTCGATCCGACGACGCGGCTGGATGCCTGGCTGTTCCGCATCCTGCGCAACGCCTGGATCGACCATGCGCGGCGGATGACCACGCAAGGGGTGACCGTCGACATTGCCGATGCCCCGGACGCGGCCGTTGTCGACGGGGTGCGCGACATGGAGTCGGTGCTGACCCTGCGCAAGGCCGAGGCGGCGATAGCCGGTTTGCCGGAAGACCAGCGCGAAGTGATGATGCTGGTCTGCGTGGACGAGCTGAGTTACCGCGAGGCGGCCGAGGTGATCGGGGTTCCGATCGGCACGGTGATGAGCCGTCTGGCCCGGGCGCGTCTCGCCGTTGCTGCAAAGATGGGAATAAAGTGATGTGCCGTGCGTTAGACCCTGCACAAGACAAGAAGGGTGGCCTCGATGGCAATCGATGATGAACGGCTGATGGCCTATGCGGACGGGGTGCTGCCGCCGGACGAGGCCGCCGAGGTGGAACGTGCGATTGCCGAGGACGAAGGCCTGGCCGAGAAGATGGCGGTCTTTGCCGACAGCCGGGCCATGGTCAAGCGGGCGCTTGGTCCGGCTGCTCCGGTTCCGGAGAAATTGGCCGCCCGCATCCGCGCGATGGCCGAGGCCGATGCGGCAAAGCGGCAGGCTGGCTCAGGATCTGCGCAGGTCATTGACCTTGCCTCGCGCCGTCGCACGGTGCCGTTCTGGCAACTGCCGCTTGCCGCATCGGTGGCACTGGCCGTTGGCGTGTTCGGTGGCTGGCTTGGAAAGCCCGAGAGCGGCGGAACCGGCGGGCTTGCGGTTGCACTGGTTGACGAACCGGCTCTGGTCGAAGCACTGGCCGTCGTGAAATCGGGCGAGACCCAAGAGATCGGCGAGGGTATCGGCTTCACCGCCATCGCTAGTTTCCGCGACGGTGCCGGGCAGTTGTGTCGCGAGTTCGAACAGGACCGCGCCAGGGGCGACACCGTGGTTGCCGTGGCCTGCCGCGCTGATGAGGGCTGGTCCGTGCGCTTTGCTGTTGCCGCTGCGGCAAGCGATGACACCGGCTATGCCCCTGCGTCGTCACTGGACACGCTGGACGCCTGGCTGTCGGCGATCGAGGCAGGCGCACCCCTGGCCGAGGACGAGGAAGCCAAGGCATTGGCGGACCTGCGATAGGTTTGCATTGCCCCGGTTGCCGCCAGGACCCCCGCCACGCGCGGGGGTTTTTCATTGCAATGGCAATAGTTTACGCCACCGAGCATTTTGTGCGGAATAAGTGATGCCCCGGCCCGTTATCCTTGTGCAGTCACCGATGGCTGCTTCTCAAAAGGAAGGATACCACCGATGAAAACTTTCGCCAAAGTCGCGACCGTTGCCTTCATGGCGACCTCGTTCCTGGCAGCGCCTGTCGCCGCTGACGACGATGGGTGCAAGAGCAAGAGGGGACAGCAGACCGACGGGTCCTGCGGTTCGCAGAGCAATTCGAACTCGAACTCGAACTCCAACTCCAATTCGAATTCGAACAGCAACTCCAACAGCAACTCGAACTCGAACTCGAACTCGAACTCGAACAGCAACAGCAACTCGAATTCCAACTCGAATTCCAACTCCAACTCCAACTCGAACAGCAACTCCAACTCGAACTCCAGCAGCGATTCGGACAGCGACGACGACGGCGACGACGACTGATCGCGCCTGCGCTTTCCTCTCTGTCGGACGCCGGCCCCCATGGGCCGGCGTTTCGCTTTGCGGGGTCCGGCGGTCGGTTAGGCCGCGAAAGCGAAAGGGCCGGGGCGATGCCCCGGCCCTTTGCTGATACGGTCCCGCGTTGGCAGATCAACGCTTGGCGCGGGCGTCCGTCCGATACCAACCGGTGGCGGCCTGGGTCAGGCGCAGGACCTTGGTCCGGATGTCCGCCTCGGCCCTGGTTTCAGCCCGGATTTCCGCCGGAATCTCGGCGGCGTCACGACGGAACGGAATGACCTGCACGATGGGCGAGCCCTTTTCGATCACATGCAGCCCGTCGGGTCCGGTGGCGAAGAACGGGAAATGCACGGGCGAGCGGTAAGTGTCGGTGTCGACGATCCCTGCGACGATCTCGAAGATCCCGTTCGGGCGGTTCATCGGGTTGATGAACAGGCAGCTCCAGCCCGGAGGCGTGGTGATCGTCCAGTAGTTGTGGAACTTGCGCGGCGGGCGGTTGCCCCAGGGGTTGCCCTTGACCTGATGCGCGCCGTGGTTCGAGATCATCGTGCGGTCGAAATCCCACCCCGCCTCCATGACTGCGCCGCCCTCCTTGATCTCCATCCGGACGGTGGCGGCAAGCGGGATGATCCAGCCGGTGGTCATCGCGTCCAGAAACGGCATGCAGCGCTTGACCGTCAGCCCGGTGTCGGTCTGCGACAACTTGGTGTCGTCGACAGCAGGCAGTTTGCGAAACCAGTCCGGCAGATAGGCCTTGGCCGGAACTGGCGGGGCGATCACGCCGTCGTCCTTTGGCTCGCACAGAAACTGGATGGTCGGCGCTGGCTTTCGAAAGAAGCTCATCTTCTGTCTCCATGGTGACTGTCCGGAGAACGCGGCAGACCGCACATTATTCCCGGTGACGTCGTGCCGAGCGGTCACGCTTCCGTCGGACACCGCGCCGATGCGGCGACCCGGCCTCTGAAAAGGGTCGTTCCTGGCGCTGTCCGATGCCCCATGGTACGGAACGCCATTCCGCAAACCAAGCGGAGGCGACCTCACGCATGTTCACGGAAGCTGTTTTGTTTTCAGTCACGATGTGAATCCGTCCGAGGTCACCATCCTTTGCTTCCTTCCTTAAAATCAGTCGGATAGGCTTTGTCATCGGGTTTCCGGGGGGCGGGTGGATGCGGCGGATCGCGGTTCTGGACATCGGCAAGACCAACGCCAAGGTGCTGGTCGTGGACCTGGCCACGGGGACCGAGGAGGTGCTGGCGCGGACGCCGAATGCGGTGGTCCGGGGGGGGCTTTATCCGCATCATGATATGGAGATGCTGTGGGCCTTCGCGCTGGACGGGCTGAAGCTGGCGGCGGCGCGGGGGGTGGATGCGGTGTCGATCACCACGCATGGCGCGGCCTGTGTGTTGGTGGATGACGCGGGCGGGCTGGCAATGCCGATGCTGGATTACGAGCATGTGGGGCCGGATGAGATGTCGGCCGAATATGACGCGGTGCGGCCGGAGTTTTCGGAAACGGGGTCACCGCGTTTGCCCTTGGGGCTGAACGTCGGCGCGCAGGTGTTCTGGTTGGCACGCGCGTTTCCGGCCGAGTTTGCGCGGGTGCGGCATGTGCTGATGCTGGCGCAATATTGGTCGTTCCGGCTGTCGGGGGTGGCGGCGAGCGAGGCGACGTCGCTGGGCTGCCATACGGACCTGTGGAACCCGTGGGAGGGGCGGTTTTCGTCGCTGGTCGGACGGATGGGGTGGGAGGGGGTGTTCCCTCCGGTCCGCAAGGCGGCAGATGTGCTGGGGCCGGTGCTGCCTTCGGTCGCAGCGGCGACGGGGTTGCCGGTGGGGACTCCAGTTCTGTGCGGCATCCACGATTCGAATGCTTCGCTGGTGCCGCATCTGGGCCAGGCTCCGTGTGGCGTGCTGTCGACGGGGACCTGGATGATCGTGATGGCTTTGGGGGGGCGGGCGGTCGAGTTGGATGCAAGCCGCGATGTGCTGGTGAACGTGAATGCTTTGGGTCAGCCGGTCCCGACGGCCCGGTTCATGGGCGGGCGGGAGATGGAGGAGATCATGGGGGGGCGGATCGTGGAGCCCTTGGAAGGTGATCTGCGGGGGGTGCTGGAGGCCAGGGTGATGGCGATGCCCTCGATGCATCCGGAGACGGGGCCGTTTCCGGGCAAGCATTTCGGCTGGATCGGATCGGAGCCGAAGGGCGGGGCAAGGATGGCGGCGGCGTCGTTCTATGCGGCGCTGATGGGGGCGGAGTGTCTGGACCTCGCGGGGGCCGAGGGGCCGGTGATCGTGGAGGGGGCCTTCGGGGGGAACCTTGCGTTTCTGCGGATGCTGGCAACGGCTACGGGGCGGGTTGTTCGTGGATCGGGTCAGGGGGCGGGGACCGGATTGGGCGCGGCGCTGCTGGCGGGGCTGTTGGGGGCGAAGGGGCCGGGGGCGGTGGAGGTTTTGCCGGAGAGCGATGCGTTGTGGACCGGGTATGTCGCGGCGTGGCGGGAGGCTGTCGCTCGGCGGTAGGCTCCACGTGCGCTTCGCTTCTCGTCGCGGGCGAGGAGGAGACGAAGGCGCACGACGAGCGGTCAGGGGAGGTAGAATGTCTCGGCGAGGGGGATGGCGACGGGGGAGCCGTCGGGGTTAGTGGCCATGATGTCGCCCATGTAGGCCCACCAGCGTTTCATGACCGGGTGGTTGGGCAGGTCGTCCATTGTGTGATCGTCGCGGCGTTCGAGGTAGCCGAAAAGGGTCGTCGTCTCTGCATCGAGGTGGATCGAGTAGTTCGAGATGCCTGCGTCTTTCAGAAGCTGGACGAGGTCCGGCCAGATCTCGTCATGGCGGCGGGTGTATTCCGCCTCCATCCCCGGATTGAGACGCATCTTGAAGGCGTGGCGTTGCATCATGCGTCCTTTCGTTTGCGGGCTTTGACGTCGGCCATAAGGTTCGGCAACAGGACCGAGCCGATCAGGAGGACGCCGATCACTCCGGTCTGCATGTGGCCGGTGATGCTCATCAGGCCCATGCCGTTCCGGAGGTTCAGGATGATCAGGATCGACAGGAGCACGCCCACCATGCTGCCCTTGCCGCCGAAGATGGAGACCCCGCCGAGGAGGACCATGGTGATGATGTCCAGTTCGAACCCGAAGGCGGTGTCGCCGCGGACTGACCCGAGGCGGGCGGCGTAGAGCAGGCCGCAAAGGGCGGAGACGAGCGCGGAGAGGAGGAAGAGGATGGTCTTTACCCGGGCGACGTTGAGGCCGGAGAAGCGGGCGACCTCGGCGTTGGTGCCGATGACGATGACCTGCCTGCCGAAAGAGGAGCGGTGCAGCGTCATGCCGAGGAGGATCAGCAGCAGAACGAACAGGACCATGGCAAGGGGGATCGGGCCGATCAGGCCCTTTTGCCCAAGGTCAGTGAACCACTCGGGCAAGTCGCCGAGCGAGTTGTCCTTGACCAGCACGCGCGCGAGACCGCGAAAGCCGATCAGCATGGCCAGCGTCACGACCAGCGACGGGATGCCGACGCGGGCGATGAGGATGGCGTTCACGAGGCCCGCGACAAGGCCTGCACCAAGGCAGATCAGGATGGCGAGGCCGCCCGGAGTCCCTGCGTTGACGAGGTAGCCGAAGAGCGCGGCGGAGAGGCCCATGATCGAGGCGACGGAGAGGTCGATCTCGGCGTTGATGAAGACGAGGGTCATGATCAGGGCGACGATGATCTTCTCGATCGACAGCTGGAAGAGGTTGATCTGGTTCTGCGCCGTCAGGAATTCGGGCGCGAAGCTGGCGTTGAGGGCGAGGGTCGCGAGGAACACGGCAAGGAGGCCGGTTTCCCAGGGGGTGAGGAATTTGGTCATTCGGTTCCCCCTTTGCGAAGCTTGGTTAGTTGGCGGCTGGCAAGGGTGTCGAGGGTGACGGCGGCCATGATGAGGCCCCCCAGAAGAGCGTCGCGCCAGAATTCGGAGACGACGGCCCAGCGGGTGAGCGAGTTGTCGATGGTGTCGACCAGAAGCGCGCCCATGAGGACGCCGATCATCGAGCCGGAGCCACCCATGATAGACACGCCGCCGACAACCACGGCGGCGATGGATTTGAGCTCATAGCCAAGGCCCGCGACGACGGTGATGTTGCCGAATTTGGCCAGGAAAAGAAAGCCGGAGAGACCGGCGAAGGCTCCGGCCAGGACGAAGGCGGTGAAGACGACGCGGTTCGCGTTTATCCCGGCCATGACGGCGGCGTCGGGGTTGGAGCCGACGGCGTAGAAGCGGCGGGCGGGGCGGTAGAAGGTCAGCGCAAGGCCGGTCACGAGGACAGCGACGAGGGCGAGGACCACCGTGACGCGGATGTCGAGGTCACCGATGGAGAAGGCATTGGCCGAAGGGAGGTCGACCAGCCATTGCGGCAGGCTGGCGGTGGTGATGGTCTTGGCGTCCGACCATTCGACGAGAAAGCTTCGGAAGAGCGCGAGAGTGCCGAGGGTCACGATGATCGAGGGCACCCGGCCCCAGGCGATGATGAGGCCGTTGATGGCTCCGAGGGCTGCTCCGAGCGCCATGCAGAAGAGGACGGCGAGGACAGGGTGGAGGTCGGGCATGTTGCTGAGCGTCTGGCCCGCCATGTAGGCGACAACGCCGAGGATCGAGCCCGCGGAGAGGTCGATGTTGCGGGTCATGATGACGATGGCCTGGCCCACCGCGATCGGCAGCACTACGGCGGCGGAGGTGCTGATCCGGTTGAACATGCGGGGGGAGAGGTAGCCCTCGATCTGGGTGGCGAAGAACAGGATCGTGGCCAGAAGGGCCAAGGCCAGCGCCACAAGGCGCAGGGTCTGCGGCGAGGCGCGGGTGAGGAAGGTCATGCGTGGCCCCCGGTCGGGGCGGTTCTCAAAATGAGCGCTGACGCGCAAGGCTTTTGTCTCGCGGTTTTGTGCGTGAAGGACGCACAAAACCGCTCGGCGTGCCTCCGGCGGGGATATTTGGGGACATGAAATGCGCAGGTCATGCGGCGGGTCTTTCGGTGGTGGCTTGGCCTGCGGCGAGCGCGATGACGCGCTCCTGGGTGGCCGCTTCAATGGGCAGGATGCCGGCCTGGCGGCCTTCACGCATGACGAGGACACGGTCGGCCAATGCCAGGACCTCGGGCAGGTCGGAGGAGATGACGAGGATGGCGACGCCTTCGGCGGCAAGCTGGCGGATGATGCCGTGCACCTCGGCCTTTGCGCCGACGTCGATGCCGCGGGTGGGTTCGTCGAAGATGAGGACCCTTGGTTTGGTTTCCAGCCACTTCGCCAGCATGACCTTCTGCTGGTTGCCTCCCGACAGCTTGCCGACTTCGGTGATGGTGTCGGGGGAGCGGATGGCGAGGCGCTTGCGGTAGGTTTCGGCCATTGCGGCCTCGGCCTGCCGGTCGATGAGGCCGAAGGGTTTGAGGAGTTTCTTGAGGCTCGCCAGCGAGATGTTGGCGAAGATCGGGAGCGGCATGGCGAGGCCAAGCTTGCGGCGGTCTTCGGAGACGTAGGCGATCCCGAGGTCCATTGCCTGTTGGGGTGTGGTGATGCGGACTTGCGATCCGGCGAGGGTGATGGTGCCTGCGGTGGCTGGCGAAATGCCGAAGAGAGAGAGGGCGACGTCGGTGCGCCGCGCGCCGACGAGGCCGGCGAGGCAGAGGACTTCGCCCTTATGGAGGTCGAAGGAGATGCCGCTGAAGACGCCTGCGCAGGCGAGGTCTTTCACCGAGAGGAGCGTTTCGCCATGCGGGTTGGCGGCAGTCTTGACGGCGAAGCTTTCCAGCGCGCGGCCGACCATGTCTTTCACGAGGCCGTCTTCGGTGACCTCGGCGATGGGTTTTGTGCTGATGTGCTGTCCGTCGCGGATCACCGTCACGCGGTCGGCGATGCGGAAGATCTCGTCCAGGCGGTGGCTGATGTAGATGACGGCAACGCCCTGGGCCTTCAGCGCGCGGGCGATGTCGAGGAGGCGGGCGACTTCGTGGGCAGAAAGGCTGGCGGTCGGTTCGTCCATGATGAGGACTTTGACCTTCAGGGACAGCGCGCGGGCGATTTCCACGGTCTGCTGTTCGGCCAAGGTCAGGCCCGAGGCGGCGCGGCGGACGTCGAGTTTCACGCCGAGGGGGGCGATGAGGGCGTCGGATTCGGCATAGATCTCGGACCAGCGCATGATCCGGCCCTTGGAGCGGTTGGAGATGAAGATGTTTTCGGCGACGTTGAGGTCTGGGAAAACCATCGGTTCCTGGTAGATCGCGGCGATGCCTGCGTCTTGCGCGGATTGGGTGGATTTCAGCGTGACGGGCTGGCCGTCGACGAGGATCGCGCCGGTGTCGGGCTGGTGGACGCCGGTCATGATCTTGATCAGCGTGGACTTGCCCGCGCCGTTTTCGCCGACGATGGCGTGGACCTCGCCGGGCATGACGGCAAGGCTCATGTCCTTCAGAGCCTGGGTGGCGGCAAAGGACTTGGACAGGCCTTGAAGGTCCAGGACCGGCTGGGTCATGGGGCGTGTTCCGATGCGAGAAGGGGAAGGGGGCCGCGCGTGGCGACCCCCAGGGAGCAAAGACGGCCTTAGTTGGCGGCGGCTTCGACGTTGTCCTTGGTGTAGACCGTGAACGGCCCCATCAGGATACGCTTGGCCCCAGCGCGGCCCGGGTCTTCCTCGATCTTGAAGCTGCCCATGCGGCCTGCGGTGAACTCTTCGCCGACTTCGCCTTTGATCGCGCCGGTGGCGAGAGCGTAGGAGGCCTGGTAAGTCAGGTAGCCGAGGTCGACAAAGCTCCACAGCGCGAAGGCCGGGGCGCAGCCGTTCATCGTGTAGCTGACCATTTCGGCCGGCAGGCCGAGGCCGGAGACCTTGACCTTTTCGCACAGGCCCTCGTCCTGCATGGCCTTGGCGGCGGCTACGATGCCGACGGTGGTGGGGGCCATGATGACCTTGAGGTCGGGGTACTTGTCCACCAGGCCGAGGGCCTTGCTGTAGGACTCTTCCGACTGGTCGTTGCCGTAGACGACGTCGACCAGCTTCAGGTCCTTGTACTTGGCGTCCGAGGCCATGGTGCCCTTCATCGCTTCGATCCAGGCGTTCTGGTTCGACGCATCGGGGGATGCCGACAGGATTGCGACTTCGCCAGCGCCACCGGCCAGGTCAAAGGCCATGTCGGCCATCACGACACCGATCGAGCCGAAGTCGACCTGGGCCACGAAGAACGCCTCGCCCGCGCCGTTCGGGATCGGGCTGTCCCAGGTTACGACCTTGGTGCCTGCAGCGGCGGCAGCTTCGGCGGCGGGGGCGATCTGGTCGCCCGCGTTGTTTGACAGCATCACGACGTGCTGCTTCTGGGTGGTCGCGTTGGTCAGCATCTCGATCTGACCGGCGGCCGAGTTTTCCGGGGTCGGGCCGATGAATTCCAGCTTGCCGGTAGAGCCGAGTTCCGCCGCTGCTTCCTGAGCGCCACGGTTGGCCTGGTCGAAGGGCAGGATGCCGAGGAACTTCGGCAACAAGACCGCATTCACTTCCTGTCCCGGTGTTGCAGTGACGGCTTCGGCGAACGCGGTCGAGCCCATCAGGCTGGCCGCAAGGCCTGCCGCGAGGGCAAGGCCGGAAAGTTTCATCATCATTGGTAGTCTCCTCCCGTTTGTTATGCCTGCCGTGCCCTCCTCAGGCCGCGGTCAGGACCTTCGCTTCCTTAGGGTCGATCAGGACCACTTCGACACCCAGTTGCCGCAGGTGATCCAGCATGTGCGGCGGCGCGCCCGTGTCGGTGACCAGCGTGGTCACGCGGGTCAGGGGGCAGACCACCATGTTGCCGCGCGCCTCGAACTTGGAGCTGTCGGCGACGACAATCAGGTTTTCGGTGCGGGTCAGAAGCTTGGCTTCGGCCCGGGCCACCAGCGGGTCGCTTTCGATGATGCCCAGGGGTGTCACCGAATAGCAGGACATGAACATCTTAGACGCGGCGAAGTGCTGGATCGCGTCTTCGTCAAAGGGCGACAGGATGATCCCGGCCTCACGGTAAAGCTCCCCGCCCGGCAGGACGACGCGGTTCATAGAATGGCTGATGAGTTCCTGCGCGATGGGGAAAGAGTTGGTCAGGACCTGCATCCGGTGCTGGCGGAGATATTGCGCCATGAACCAGGTGGTCGAACCGGCATTCAGGATGATGGACTCACCGTCCTGACAGAGGTCGGCGGCCCCGCGCGCGACGGCGCGCTTCAGGTCGGCGTTCAAGGTCTGGCTGGCATCGAAGCTGGGCGCGGTGAGCGGCGTCTGGCCCGAGGCGACGGATTC
>JBGSVS010000463.1:0-2023 GCA_041752895.1 Tabrizicola sp. | reverse complement strand
GCGGCCTCAAGCCCCGCGGGGCCTGCGCCTACGACCAGCACCTGGGTGTCGGATCCACGCGGCACGGCCCGGTCAGGGTGCCAACCCTTGCGCCATTCTTCGCCCATCGTGGGGTTCTGCGTGCAGCGGATCGGCACCGCCAGACTGTCGCCCGAGTAGCAGACGTTGCAGCCGATACATTCGCGGATGTCCTCGATCCGGCCTTCCTCGATCTTCTTCGGGATGAAAGGGTCGGCGATGGAGGGTCGTGCCGCCCCGATCAGGTCGGTGAGGCCGGATTTCACCCAACGCGCCATCGTGTCGGGGCTGGTGAAGCGGCCCACCGTCACCACGGGCTTGGTCGTGGACGATTTGATCCAGCGCATGTAGGGTTCCAGCGCGCCTTCCTTGACGAAGCGCGAGGCACCCATTTCCAGCGAATAGTCTGATATGTTGATGTCCCAGAGGTCCGGCATCTCGGCCATCAGGGCGAACATGTCCTGCCGTTCGCCCAGAACCGGCTGGCCGTCTTCGCCCACCTCGGCGTCGGCGGCAAAGCGGACGGCCACGGCGCAGCGGTCGCCGACGGCCTCTTTGGTTTCGGCGATCAGCTCACGCACCAGACGGGTCCGGTTCTCCAGCGACCCGCCGTATTCGTCTGCCCTGGTGTTCGTCTCGGGGTCGAGGAAATGTGCCAGCAGGTAACCGTGGGTGGCATAGACATAGACGATGTCGAACTCGGCCGCCTTGGCGCGCAGGGCGGCGTTGCGGTGCCAGCGGCGCAGGTTGCGGATGTCCTCCTTGTCCATCGCGCGGCTTTGGAACGGATGGCCCACGCCGTTCGGGCGGTTGGCAACGTCCATCGAGACAAGCCGCGTCGCGATGTTGGCGCTGCGGCTGCCGGAGAACCACAGCTCTGCCCCAGCCAGCGCGCCATGGGCATGGACCTTGTCGGTCATCAGGCGATGGTTGCGCACATCGGTATCGTCCCACAGCGTCGCCGAGATGTGCAGCGCATCATCGGATGCCGGGTGGATCGAGCAATATTCGGTGTTGACCACGCCCCAGCCGCCTTCTGCCTTGACCCCCCGCATTTCGGCCAGCGTGCGCGGGCGCACCCAGCCCATGCCGGTACAATGCGGCACCTGGTAAAAGCGGTTCTTCGTCGTCACCGGGCCAATGCGGACCGGCTGGAACAGGATGTCATAGCGGGGGTCACGGGACATGGGTCAGGTCCTTTCAGGGCCGCCCGGAGCGCGCGAGGCGACCGTCTGCAGGCCGGAGACATGGGCGGGGAACAGGGCGGCCAGGTGGTCAAGCGCGCGCTGGCGGCAGCCCAGGCGCTTGAACTCGGCCGGGTAGAGGAGGTGGTTCAGCCAAAGCCCGTCGTAGAAGGCTTCCAGCCCAAGCGCGGTCTGCACCGGGTCGCGGTGGGGGCTGTTGGCGTCGACGGCAAGGCTTTGAATGATTGCGACGGTGGCGTTCAGGCGTTCATCATCCAGAGCTTCGACCACGCGGCGATAGATGTCACGGGCCCCGGCATCGCCCCAGAAGGCGAACCAGACGGCCAATGTCTGACGGTTGCACACCTTCGGGTGAAAGCGCGCATCCAGAAGGGCCACAAGCCGTTCGGCTGGCGTCAGCGCGTCGTCGTCGTTCAGCTTTTGCCAGACGCTGCGCTCTTCGTCGGCAAGGTGCTGAAGGGTGGCTTCGAACAGGCGTTCCTTGTTTTCGAAGTAGAAGTTCGCCAGCCCGATCGAGGTGCCTGCGATCTCGGTCACCTTGGCGATGGTGGTGCCGGACAACCCGTAGTCGGTGATCGAGCGGATGGTGGCGTCGATCAGCGCCTGGCGGCGTTCCACCTTGGCCTGCGCCCGGCGGGTTTTCGGAGGGGTCTCGGGGTTGTTCTTGTCTTCGACGGTCATCTGGGCATCCGGGTCTTGTTCTGGGTCAGTCGGGGTCTAGCACGGTCAGGGCGTCGGGGCGAAAGCCAAGCCAGACGGGCTGGTCTTCGCGGCCCTCCCAGGTGTCAGCCCCCCGCAGG
>JBGSVS010000462.1:0-5571 GCA_041752895.1 Tabrizicola sp. | reverse complement strand
GGTGCTGGATCAGCGGCTCACCCCAGACCCGGGTGCCCGCCTGTTTCCAGCGCCGGATCGCCTCGTGCGCCTCTTCGCTGGAGGTGTGGACGATGTAGACCGGCACTCCCACCGCGTCGGCGATCATGATCGCGCGGTTCGTCGCCTCGCCCTCCACCGTCGCGGGGCGGGAATAGGCGTGGGCTTCGGGGCCGCGGTTGCCTTCGGCAAGGAGTTTCTGCTGAAGGCCAGCGATCAGGTCGCCGTTCTCGGCGTGGACGAGGGGGATCGCGCCGAGCTCGCGGCAGCGGGTGAAGCTGGCGAACATCTCGTCGTCGTTCACCATCAGCGCGCCCTTATAGGCCATGAAGTGCTTGAAGGTGTTGACGCCCCGGTCAACGCAGGTGGCCATCTGGCCCCAGATGTCTTTCGACCAGCCGGTGATCGACAGGTGGAAACCGTAGTCGATGCTGGCTTGCCGGGCCGCGCGTTCTTCCCACAGCGCCAGTGGGCCGAGGAGGTCGGTGGGGTTGGAGATGATGTGGTCGACGATCATCGTCGTGCCGCCACTGGCCGCAGCGAAGGTGCCGCTTTCCCAGGTCTCGGCGGTGGAGGTGCCCATGAACGGCATTTCCAGATGCGTATGCGGGTCGATGCCGCCGGGCATGACATAGGCCCCCTCGGCGTCGATCACCGTGTCGCCGTTCAGGTCCGGCCCGATGGCGATGATCTTGCCGCCCTCGATCAGGACATCGGCGGTGTAGGTCAGATCGTGAGTGACGATGGTGCCGCCCTTGATGACAGTGGTCATGGCTCCTCCGGTGGCGCGATGGCGCCGGTGCGGGTGGTGATCAGGGAATAGGCCTCGGGCCTGCGGTGGGCGGCGAAGTTGAAGACGGTCTCCTTGTAGATCCGCCCCATGTCGAGGTCGCATTTCGCGGCAATGACCTCGTCTTCCACGGTCACCGCCTGCGCCACGATCTCGCCCGAGGGGGCGACGATGACCGACTGGCCGCCCATCGAGGAGCCTTCCTCATTCCCGCATTTCGCGGTACCCACGACCCAGGTCGCGTTCTGGTAGGCCCCGGCCTGCATGGAAAGGTGGTTGTGGAACAGCGTCAGGCTGTCCATCGGCTGCTGGTTCAGGTGGCCGAAGGGGGTGTTGTAGCCCAGCATGACCATCTCGACCCCCTGCAGGCCCATGACGCGGTAGGTCTCGGGCCAGCGGCGGTCGTTGCAGATGCACATGCCCATGACCCCGCCCATCGTGCGCCAGACGGGGAAGCCGAGGTTGCCGGGTTCGAAGTAGCGTTTCTCCAGATGCTGGCAGGCGCGGTTCGGCAGGGGTTCGGCCCAGCCTGGCAGGTGGACCTTGCGGTATTTGCCGACGATGCGGCCGGTCTGGTCGACGAGGATCGAGGTATTGAAGCGGTGCTTCGCGCCGCCTTCGACCACCAGTTCCGCATAGCCCAGGTAGAAGCCGATGCCCAGCTTAGCTGCCTCATCGAAAAGCGGCTGCGTGGCAGCGGAGGGCATGGCGGTTTCGTAGTAGCTGTCGAGCTCCGCCTCATCCTCGATCATCCAGCGCGGGAAGAAGGTTGTCAGCGCAAGCTCGGTAAAGACGACCAGTTTCGCCCCACGACCATGCGCTTCGCGGAGCATGGCGATCAAGCGGGCCACCGTGTCCTTGCGGGTTTCTGATTTCGCGATTGGACCCATCTGGGCCGCAGCGGTGATCAGGGGACGGGTCATGCGGGCCTCCGCAGCGTCACAAGGGCCGATGCAAAGGCTGCCGCCGCTGCCACCCCGTCGATGACCTTCAGCCCGTGTTGCTCCTCCAGCCGCGCCGCAAGGTCGGCCATCCCGGCGCAGCCAAGGACAATCGCCCCGATCCCGTCCTCCGCTTTCGCCCGCGCGATCTCTGCCGAAACCTTGGCGACCGCGCCGGAGTGTTCATCCTCTAGATCCAGCACCTTGACGCCCGCCGCGCGGACCTTGGCGCAGGCGTCGGCCATACCGTAGTGCGTCAGGTTCTCCTCCAGCGTCGGGATGGCGACCGGCAGCGTGGTGACCACGGAAAACCGCCCGCCCAGAAGCATCGCGGCGTGAAATCCGGCCTCGCCGATCCCCAGGACGGGGATCGAGACACTGGCCCGCGCCTGATCCAGTGCGGGGTCATCGAAACAGGCGATGATGATGGCGTCAGCGCCGTCTGTTGCGGCTTTCGAGACCTCCTCCAGCACGAACGGCTGGCAGATCGCGTCATCCTCTGGCCCCTGGATTGCGGAGGGCGAGCCGTGGCAGGTCACGCCGATCACCTCGGCCTCCGGAACAGCGGCGCGAGCGGCGGCGGCGGCCTTTTCGGTCATCGACACGGTGGAGTTCGGGTTGATCACCACAAGCCGCATCACACCCCTTTCCCGGCGTCCGACCCAAGCCGGGCACGGCGTCGCTGCATCAGGGTGACAGACAGGATCACCAGCCCGACGAGGCTGAGCGAAAAAAGCGTGGTCAGCGTGCCAAGGGCATAAAGGACCGGCGAGGTGACATTGGTCGTCATCCCCCAGATCTCAAGCGGGAGCGTGTTGCGGCTGCCGGAGACCAGTATCGTGCGCGCGATCTCGTCGTAGCTGAGAGTGAAGCCGAAGAGCGCAACGCCGACGAGGGCCGGGGCGATCAAGGGCAGCACGACATGGGCGAAGACCTGCCAGGTGCTCGCCCCCTGGTCGCGCGCCGCCTCCTCATAGGCCGGGTTGAAGCGGTTGAAGACGGCGAACATGATCAGGATGCCGAAGGGCAGGGTCCAGGTCAGCTGTGCGCCAAAGGCGGTGCGCGCCCAGTGGTTGCCGATGCCGGTGCGGTCGAAGAGAAGGCCGATACCCATAGAGACCAGGATCGACGGGATCACGAGGCTTCCGACGACGAGGTAGAAAAGGACCGTCGACCCCGGAAAATGCCGCCGGAACGCCAGCCCCGCCATGACCGAGACGACGACAGTGGTGACCATGACCATCAGGCCAAGCGTCAGACTGCGGCCAAAGCTGCCCCAGATGTCGCCCACGGCCTGCTCCAGAAAAAGCTCGCGGAACCATGTGAGCGAGACGCCGCGCAGGGGGAAGGTCAGCCCGCCCTCAGGCCCCTGAAACGACAGGATCGCGATGGTGATGGTCGGGCCGTAAAGGAACAGCATGAAGAGGGCGAAGAAAGCGCCGAGGATGTAGAAGGAAGTGGGGCGGGGTTCCAATTATAGCTCCTTCCTGATGTCGACGATCCGCAGCATCGCGCCGATGATGAGAAGGACGGTGATGAGGAGGATGACCGAGGTCGCGGCGGCCGAAGGGTATTGTAGGAGGCCCACGTCGTTCGAGATGAGCCGCCCGACGTTCGCCAGCTGGCTCCCCGACATGAAGCGGGTGGTGACGAAGTCGCTCATCACCAGCGCCACAACGAAGATCGAGCCGATCATGATGCCCGGCTTGGTCAGCGGCAGGATGACGTTGGTCAGGATCTGGAAACCCGAGGCTCCGGCATCGCGGGCGGCCTCGATCAGGGATTTGTCGATCCGCATCATGGTGTTGAAGATCGGGACGACCATGAACAACGTGTAAAGGTGAACGAAGGCCAGGCAGACCGAGAAGCTGGAATAGAGCAGCCATTCCACCGGTTGCTCGATCAGCCCCGCGCCGATCAGGGTCTGGTTGACGAGGCCGTTCTTCCCCAAGAGGGGAATCCACGAAATCATCCGGATGATGTTCGACGTCCAGAACGGGATGGTGGTCAAAAGGAACAGGACCATCTGCCATTTCAGCGTGCGGACGTGGAAGGCGAGGAAGTAGGCGACGGTAAAGCCGATGGCCAAGGTTAGCGCCCAGACGATCCCGGTCATCAGCATGGTCAGGCCGAAGACCTTCCAGGCGACGGCGGACCCCAAGAGATATTCGTAGTTGCCGAACTGGAAATCGGGGCGGAAGCTGAACTCGTCCGCCGTCCAGAAGCTGACCGCGACGATCAGCAGGATCGGTAGGATCAGGAAGACGGTCAGAATGGCCGTCAGCGGCGTGGCCAGAAGCCAACTGTTCAAGTGGTCGCGGCGCATAGGATCCTCGCGGGGATGGCCCCTCCCGCTGAGGGAGGGGCCGGGAGTGTCAGGCCGCGATGAACTCGTTCCACTTGCGGACCATGTACTGGTTCTCGTCCATGACCGCGTTCCAGCAGGCGACCTTGCCCATGCGGTTTTCAAAGCTGCCGCCGTCGCGGACGGCACCGGCCTTTTCGATGACCGTGCCCGAGGGGCTGACGATGTCACCGGTCGCGGGTTTGCCTTCGAACCAGAAGCCCCATTCGTCTTCGGACATGAACAGCTTGGAGGTTTCCGGCACGGCCGAGTAGTACCCCTGCCGCATCAGGAAGCCGCCGACCCAGCCGGAGAGATACCAGTTGATGTATTCGTAGGCGGCATCCAGCGGCAGGCCGGTCAGTCCAGCCGACAACCCGATCCCGCCGCCCCAGCTGCGGTAGCCTTCCTTCAGCGGCTGGTAGACGCAAGGCACGCCCTGCGCGCGGACAGCAGTGATCGCGGGCGACCACATCGACTGGATGACGACCTCTCCGCTGGCCATCAGGTTCACCGATTCATCGAACGACTTCCAGAAGGCGCGGAACTGGCCAGCCTTCTTCGCCTCGGTGAAGATCGAGATGGTCTTGTCGATCTCCTCCGTCGTCATGTTGCCCTTGTCGGCATATTTGATCTCGCCCATCGCCTCGCAGACCATGGCCATGTCCATGATGCCGATCGACGAGATGTCGAGGATCGACGCCTTGCCCTTGAACTCTGGGTTCAGAAGCTCGGCCCAGCTTTCAATTGGGCGGCCGATCAGGTCGGGGCGGATGCCCAGGGTGTCGGCGTTGTAGATCGTGGGGATCAGGGTCATCCAGCCGGATTCTTCCTGCACGAAGGTGTTGGAGCCGGGGCCCTCGACGAAGCCCACGGTGTGCGGCGCGGTGCCCTGTGCGATCACGCTGTCGGGCGTCAGCTTGCCATCGCGGAAGATGCCGACGATCTTGTCGTAGTTGGCGATCTTCGAGGTATCCATCGCCTGCAGGTTGCCGGTGGGCCAGACCTTCTTGCAGATCCAGTATTCGATGTCGGCGATGTCATAGCTGTCAGGTTGGGTCGCGGCGCGCTGGGTCACGGCGTCCGAATCCAGCGCGGTCATCTCCAGCGTAAAGCCCAGGTCTTCCTTCACTTTGGCTGCGACCTCGTTGAAGGCCGAAACGCCGGTACCGGCCTGGCGCAGGACGACGTCCTTGATTTCCTGCGCCCAGATCATCGGCGCGGGCAGGGTGCTGGCGGCCGCGGCTGCAACGCCGCCTTTCAGGATCGACCGGCGGCTGTATCGCATCTTGCTCATTGTTCTGTTTCCCTCTGTTGGTTGTTGGTTCAGGCTTCAAGCGGATGGGCGCGGTCGGCGCGCCAGCTCAGGCGCACGGTGTCGCCCGGGGTCTTGGGGTCGGCGAAGAAATCGGCTTCGGGGATCAGGGCCTGGATCTCCTGGTCGCCCGCCATCCGGCCGTTCAGCGCGACATGCGCGC
>JBGSVS010000461.1:0-18671 GCA_041752895.1 Tabrizicola sp. | reverse complement strand
CCCCGGCCCGCGTCACCCGCGTCAGGTCATCTGACACAAGGTCAGCCCCCAGCGCGACCAGCCGGATCGCCAGCGACGACTTGCCCGAGCCCGAAGGTCCCAGAATCAGCAAGCCACGGTCACCCACCGCGACGCATGAGGCGTGCAGGTTCTTGGTGTCTGGGGTCAAACCGGCAAGCCGACGACGAAGCGCGCGCCCAGCGGGTCAGAGGACGGATCAGCCGCCGTGGGCCGGATGTTCTCGGCCCAGATCACGCCGCCATGTGCTTCGACGATCTGCTTGGAAATCGCCAGGCCCAGACCCGAATGCTTGCCGAACTCGGCCTGCGGGCGTTCGGAATAGAACCGTTTGAACACCTTGGTCAGCGCCTGTTCCGGGATGCCGGGGCCGGTGTCTTCGACCACGATCAGCACGCGGTTCTCGCGCCGCCGGGCCCAGACGCGGACCGCATCGCCGTCCTCGCAGAAGGATATCGCGTTGGTCACCAGGTTCACGAACACCTGCGCCAGACGCGCCTCCAGCCCGTGGATGCTGATCGGGTCGGACGGCAAGTCAATGATGAAGTCCACGCCCTTTTCACCCGCCTGCTGCGACAGATACTGGCACAGGTTCGACAGGGTCTTGAGAAGGTTGAACTCTTCTTCCTCCTCCTTCACCAGCTCTGAATCCAGCCGTGAGGCGTTGGAGATGTCGCTGACCAGACGGTCCAGCCGGCGGACGTCATGTTCGACGACATCCAGCAGCTTTTCGCGCTGTTCGTCCTTCTTCACGAACCGCAAGGACCCGACGGCCGACCGCAAGCTGGCAAGGGGGTTCTTGATCTCATGCGCCACATCCGCCGCAAACTGCTCGTTCGCATCGATCCGGTCATAAAGCGCCGCCACCATGCCGCGCATGGCGACCGAAAGGCGCCCGATCTCGTCGGGCCGCGCGGCAAGGTCGGGGATGCGGACGCGGCTTGGCGCCACCCGGCGCGAGTCGCGGTCGCGGCCCACTTCGGCGGCAGCGGCAAGGTCCGAGAGCGGGTTCGAAATGGTCGAGGCCAGCATCAGGCTAAGGCTGATCGACAGCACCATGGCCAGCAGGAACATCTGCAGGATCTGCTCGCGCTCATAGCGCACCAGGCGGTCTATTTCCTGGCTGTTCGAAGTGATCGCGACGACGCCGACAAGATCCCCATCCACCGTGATCGGCGTGGCCACGGTGAAATAGATGCTGCCCTCACCGTTGCGGGTGACCCGGGTCACCACATCGCCGCCGCGCGCACCCTCGAAGGCGGCGCGGGCGTTGTCGGCGGGGTCGATCGTTTCGGTCCGGTCGGTCCGGCCCTGCCGGAACAGCACCGTCACCACGTCCCAGACACCTTCCAGAAAGTCGGTCAGAAAGGTCGGCTGGTCGGGGTTGGTGACCAACGTCCCCACGCCCTGCCCGACGCGTGACGCCAGCAACGACCCGGTCGGATCGAAGACGAAAACCTCCAGCACCGGGTCAAGTTCGATGTCCTGCAAGGGGGTGCGGAAATCGAACCCGCCCCTGCCGGGCTGCAGATGCGCCTCGTAGACCGCCGCGACCAGCTCGGCCTGCCGCACCATGCCCAGCTGGCGCTGCAAGGCCAGGCTGTCGCGGAACGGGTTCATGAACAACACGCCCACCGCCAGCAGCACCAGCGCCATCAGGTTGAAGACGATGATCTTGCGGGCCAAGGGCGAGCGGTTCAGCCCGACAATGCTGCGCGCGCCCCGGCCATCCTTCAGCCGTTCCACCGTGGCGTCGGGCGATACCCAGTCTTCGCCCAGAAGGACGTCGCCCGAGCGCTTCGGTCTCAGGTCATTCGGGGCAAGCCGGGGCGACGAAGTCATTGCGGGCGGCCGTCACTCTTCGTTGTAACGATAGCCGATACCATACAGGGTTTCGATGGCCGAAAATGTGTCATCCACGGACCGCATCTTCTTGCGAAGGCGCTTGATGTGGCTGTCGATGGTGCGGTCGTCGACATAGACCTGATCGTCGTAGGCCACGTCCATCAGCTGATCGCGGCTTTTCACGAAACCGGGCCGCTGGGCGAGGGCCTGCAACAGCAGGAACTCGGTCACGGTCAGCGCGACCTCTTTGCCCTTCCAGGTCACCGAATGGCGCAAGGGGTCCATCCGCAGGGCACCCCGTTCCATCATCCGGGTCTCTTCGGTAGCTGCAGCCTCACCGGTATTGATCGCTTCCTGCCGGCGCAGAAGGGCCCGGATACGTTCGACCAGCAGGCGCTGGCTGAAGGGCTTCTTGACGTAGTCGTCAGCCCCCATCCGCAGGCCCAGGACCTCGTCGATCTCGTCGTCCTTCGAGGTCAGGAAGATCACCGGGATCGAGGTCTTCTGCCGCATCCGCTGCAACAGATCCATGCCGTCCATCCGGGGCATCTTGATGTCAAGAACCGCCATGTCGGGCATCCGGCGGCTGAACGCCTCGAAGGCGGACTGGCCGTCGTTGTAAGTCTCAACCTCGAAGCCTTCGGCCTCAAGGGTCATTGCCACCGACGTCAGGATATTCCTGTCATCGTCGACGAGGGCGATGCGGGACATCTTGCGTGCCTCCCCTAAACTGCTGCTGCCTTGTCTTTATTTTCCAAGCATTTTCGAGGTTAGGGCCGCGATTAGCAACAGAAATCCGAATCACCCCTGAAACAATGGCAGAAGGGGTGGCAATTTCGCCCATCCCGACAACAATCGGCGGCCCTGACAGGTCCCGGCGGGCGATGGTGGCGCTAACGGCGGAATGATTGCGCTAACTGTTTGAAATCACGCTATTCCCGTGCAAAAATCCCATGCTATAGGCCCATTATGGCCGGTCCCCACAAGGGCTTGTCACGGCAGGTTTTGGTTCGGGAATTGGCCCGGGTGCCGACAGATTTGAAACGCCGCATGTCGCGTGTGGCATAGGGAGCTTGCAGGATGAACCACGGTCGCGTGAACCCCACCCAAACACTTGAACACCATGGCATCACGGGTGCGGCGGTCACCCACTACAACTATGCCGAGGCTCTTCTGGTCGAGGCGGCGGTCACGCGGGGCGAAGGTCGTCTGGGTCGCGGGGGCGCGTTTCTCTGCACGACCGGCCAGTTCACCGGCCGCTCGCCCAAGGACAAGTTCGTGGTGCGGACAGCGACCACCGAGGGCACGATCTGGTGGGACAACAACGCCGCCATGACGCCCGAGGCCTATGCCAAGCTCAAGGCCGACATGCTGGCGCATGTGCAGGGACGTGAGCTTTTCGTCCAGGACCTTTTTGCCGGGGCCGACCCGATCCACCGGCTGGACGTCCGCATGGTCACCGAACTCGCCTGGCACGGCCTCTTCATCCGCCACCTTCTTCGCCGCCCTTCGCGTGAGGAGCTGGACAGCTTCACCCCGGAATGGACGGTCATCAACCTGCCGTCCTTCAAGGCCGATCCGGCGCGGCACGGCACCCGCACGGAAACCGCCATCGTCCTGAACTTCGACGAAAAGACGGTGCTCATCGCCAACACCGCCTATGCTGGCGAAAACAAGAAGGCCGTCTTCACCGTCCTCAACTACCTTTTGCCCGCCAAGGGTGTGATGGCGATGCACTGCAGCGCCAACCACGCCATCGGCAACCCGGTCGACGCCGCCGTTTTCTTCGGCCTGTCCGGCACCGGCAAGACCACGCTGTCCGCTTCGCCCGACCGCACGCTGATCGGCGATGACGAACACGGCTGGTCCGACCGTGGCATCTTCAACTTCGAGGGCGGCTGCTACGCCAAGACCATCGACCTTAGCCCTGAGGCCGAGCCTGAGATCTACGCCACCACCCACCGATTTGGCACCGTGGTGGAAAACATGGTCTACGACGACGAAACGCTGGAATTGGACTTTTCCAACCGAAGCCTGACCGAAAACACCCGCTGCGCCTATCCGCTTGAGGCCATTTCGAACGCGAGCAGCACCGGCCTTGGCGGCCATCCCCGCCACGTCGTGATGCTGACCTGCGACGCGTTCGGCGTCCTGCCCCCAATCGCGCGCCTCTCACCCGCCCAGGCGATGTATCACTTCCTCTCCGGCTTCACCTCCAAGGCCGCCGGGACCGAACGCGGCATCACCGAACCGCAGCCCACCTTCTCCACCTGCTTCGGCGCCCCCTTCATGCCCCGCCGCCCCGAGGTTTACGGCAAGCTTCTGCAAGCCAAGATCGCCAAGCACGGCGCGTCCTGCTGGCTGGTGAACACCGGCTGGACTGGCGGCGCCTATGGCACGGGCAAGCGGATGCCGATCCGTGCCACCCGCGCGCTGCTGGCGGCAGCCCTCGACGGCTCTCTCGCCAAGGGCGACTTCCGCCGCGACCCGAACTTCGGCTTCGAGGTCCCGGTTTCGGTTCCGGGCGTCGATGCCGCCCTCCTTGATCCGCGCCGGACCTGGGCAGATGCCGCTGCCTACGACGCGCAGGCGGCCAAGCTTGTGGCGATGTTCCAGAAGAACTTCGCCCAGTATGTGCCGTTCATCGACGCCGACGTGAAAGCTGCCGCCATCGGCTGACGACCCCTCGTCATGCGCCTTCGGCTTCTCCTCGGTACCGAGGAGAAGCGAAGCGCACGACGAGCGTCACCACAGCGCCAGCCGCACCATGTTCAACCCCGTCACCACCAGCAGCCCTTGCGTCCAGCGCCGGAAACGCCGCTGGTCCAGCCGGTCCTGCACCCAATAGCCCGCGTAAAGCCCCATCAGCGCAGGCACGCTTAGCGCCGCCGAGAACCCCAGCGTCTGCGCGTTGGCCAGCCCGGTGCCCAGATGCGACAGCAAAAGCGCCACCGACCCGATCAGGAACACCACCCCCTGCGCGCGGATCATCTGCAGCTTGTCCGCCCCCGTCGACAAGAGCAGCACCAGAAGCGGCGGCCCCCAGATCCCCGATACCCCGCCATAAAGCCCGCCGATCACCCCCAGCGCCCATTCCGCCCGCACCCGGTTTCGCACCGGAATCGCGACGCTTCGCCCCGCCAGTTGCAGCGCCGCAAAGACCGAAATCGGCACCCCCAGCATCAGCAGGTAGACCGCCTGCGGGATCGCCTCGGCAAAGGGCGCTGCCACCGCGATGAACACCACCGTCGCCAGCAGGAACCGCCAGTAGGTCCGCGCCGTCTTGACTGCCGGGCCCATGCCTTGCCGGAAGGCCTGGCTCAGGTTGGTGAACAGCGTCGGCAGGATAAGCCCGGCCAGCGCAAGCTCTTTCGGCAAAAAGACCGCAAAGGCGGACACCAGGATCATCGGCATCGCAAAGCCGACAGCCCCCTTCACGAAGCCCGCGAACAGCGTGATGACCAGTGCTGCTGCAAACAGCCCGACCGGAAGACCCGCTGTGACCACGTCCATCATGTCAGTCCCCTTCCCGGACCTTCTCGCCCATCACTTGCGGAAGGGAAAGCTGGAACGCGCCAATCGGCTGCGACATTTTACGTCGCCATGGGCATAAATGTTGAAATCTTGTTGCGCCGCACCTGCGAGGGCGCTACGTCTTCGCAGGTGCAGAATCTCGCCGGAGTTCCCGATGCCGCATGATGGACAAGCCATGGCCGACAGCCCCGTACTTGCCGACCTTCCGGCCCTGACCGCCGCCGCCCTGCCCGAGGTTGAGGCGCTGTTCACCACCGCGCGCGACCAGCTGAAGGCGTCAGTGACGCTGGACGGCAGACTTAACGCCGCAGCACTTGAGGCCCGCCAGTTCCAGACCCATGCGCTGTCCTGGCTGGCAACCTATGTCGAGGCACTGCGCCAGTTGCAGGCCTGGGCTGGCCGCCTGTCCGGCGCGGGCCAGTTCGGCCCGATGGAAAGCCTGATCCTGCAGATCGGCTTTGGCGACTACCTCGCCCAGATCGCGGGTGGCTTGCCGATGAGCCAGGGGGAAATCGCGCGACTCTCGGACCTTGACCTTTCCTGGACCCCCGGCCCCGAAGCCGCCCAGCTTATCGCCCACGGCAACACCCCCGCCGCCCGCGACGCGCTTGTCCGCCTGATGCAGGACAACCACGGCCGCGCCACCTTTGGCGCCACCGGCCTTGATGACGAGTTGGAGATGATCCGCGACCAGTTTCGCCGCTATGCCGACGAAAAGGTCATCCCCCACGCGCAAGGCTGGCACCTGAAGGACGAACTGATCCCGATGGAGGTCATCCAGGACCTCGCCGGGATGGGCGTCTTCGGCTTGACCATCCCCGAAGAATACGGCGGCTTCGGCCTGTCCAAGGCGTCCATGGTGGTCGTCAGCGAAGAGCTGTCGCGCGGCTATATCGGTGTCGGCTCGCTTGGCACCCGGACCGAGATTGCCGCCGAGTTGATCCTCTGCGGCGGCACCGAGGCGCAAAAGCAGAAATGGCTCCCCGGTCTGGCCTCGGGTGAAATCCTGCCGACTGCCGTCTTCACCGAACCGAACACCGGGTCCGACCTCGGCTCGCTTCGTACCCGCGCCCGGAAACAGGGCGAGGATTGGGAGATCACCGGCAACAAGACCTGGATCACCCACGCCGCCCGGACCCATGTGATGACCGTCCTTGCGCGGTCGGTCGAAGGCACCAACGACTATCGCGGCCTCTCCATGTTCCTAGCCGAAAAGACCCCCGGCACCGACGAGACGCCCTTTGTCGACCCGGGCCTGTCTGGCGGCGAGATCGAGGTTCTGGGCTACCGGGGCATGAAGGAATACACCGTCAACTTCGACGGTTTTGCCGTGAAAGGCGAAAACCTCCTCGGAGGCGTCGAAGGCCAGGGCTTCAAGCAGCTGATGCAGACCTTTGAATCCGCCCGCATCCAGACCGGCGCGCGGGCGATCGGTGTGGCGCAATCGGCGCTGGAAACCGGCATGCAATACGCGCTTGACCGCCAGCAGTTCGGCAAGCCGCTGATCGCCTTCCCCCGCATCGCCGGGAAGCTTGCCATGATGGCGGTCGAGATCATGATCGCCCGTCAACTCACCTATTTCTCCGCCTGGCAAAAGGACCACGGCCACCGCTGCGACCTTGAGGCGGGGATGGCCAAGCTTCTGGGCGCCCGCGTCGCCTGGGCCGCTGCCGACAATGCGCTGCAGATCCACGGCGGAAACGGCTTTGCGCTGGAATACCGGATCTCCCGCATCCTCTGCGACGCCCGCATCCTGAACATCTTCGAGGGCGCTGCCGAAATTCAAGCCACGGTGATCGCGCGCAGGTTGCTTGAGTGACCGCTTGATTTCAGACCCGCCGCACCTAAGGTTGAGCCTAGCGATTTTAGGGGGCGGGTTATGGAAGTTGTGCTTTTGACCGGCGTGACCGGTTTCATTGCCAAGCACGTCGCCCTCAGGCTTCTGAACGCTGGCTACAACGTGCGCGGGACCCTACGCCGTCTGGACCGCGCTGCCGAGGTCCATGCCGCGCTGCAGCCCTACCTCACCGAAAACGCCGGGCAGCTTTCCCTTGTGCAGGCCGACCTTGAATCCGACGCTGGCTGGGCCGAAGCGATGGCCGGGGTCTCGGCGCTGGTCCACACCGCCTCGCCCTTCCCGATCGCCCAGCCGAAAGACCCCGCCACCGTAATCCGCCCCGCCGTCGAGGGCACGGAACGCGTCCTCAAGGCCGCCGCTGCCGCCGGGGTCACCCGGGTCGTACTCACCTCCTCGACGGTCGCCGTCCTGAATGAGACCAAGCCCGACACCCTGCAGGACGAAGCCGACTGGTGCGACACTCACCTGCCATCGACCACGCCCTACGCCAAGTCCAAGACCCTTGCCGAACGCGCTGCATGGGAGATCGCCAAGGCACGCGGCCTGAAGCTGACCACGATCAACCCCGGTCTCGTCGTGGGACCCCCGCTTGACGAGCATTACGGATCGTCGCTTGGGCTGATCGAACGCATCTTGAAAGGCCGCGACCCGATGCTGCCGTCCTTCGGCTTTCCTCTGGTTGATGTCCGCGACGTGGCCGAGATGCACCTGCGCGCCCTGCAACGTCCCGAGACGACGGGAAGGCGCTATATCGCTGCTGCCGGGTCCATGGCGATGGTCGACATGGGCCGAACGCTCAAGGCGGCCTATCCCGCCCGCCGCATCCCCACCCGCGAGGCCCCAAAGGCCCTGGTCCGCCTGCTGGCTTTCTTCGACCCCTCAATCAAGTCGATCCTGCCAAAGCTTGGCCATCTTGAACGCGTGTCGAACGCCCGTGCCGTCAGCGAAATGGGGATAGAGTTCATCGCGCCAAAGGCCGCTCTCCTTGCGTCAGCCGACTGGCTGGTCAAGCACGGCAAGGTCTGGGCCTAAGCCCCTCCGCGCGACGGCCGCTGCACCCCCAGCCGAGGATGCATCCGCCCCGCCACCGCCCATGAGGCGATAAGCCCTACCCCGGCCGCGACAAAGATCCCCGGCAGGGGGGCCACCCACAGCACCAGCCAGGCCGCCCCCGGCGTCAGGATCTGCGACACATCGCGGAAGCTGGAATAGACCGCCGACATCTCGGTCCGCTCGCTTGGCTTCACCGACATCAGGAAGGGCAGACCGCCCACGACGTCCAGCATCACCAGAAAAACCGAACCCGCCATGCAAAGGGCCACGGTCGTCCAGGGCAGGACCGCCATCAGCCCGGCCGCAAGGAACAACGTCCCGCAAATGCCGAAGGCCGTGCGCACCGACCGGCGAACCGATAGCCGTCGCGCAAGCCGGTTCAGCGCCGGGGCCGCAAACAGAAGGGCGTTGGTGATCGACAGGGCAATGCCGCCAACCTTGTCCCCCAGCCCCGCCTCGATGCAGAAGATCGGCAAGTAGACGACATAGACCCACCAACCGCAGCTGCGCGTGACCGCGAACATCCAGCCCGCAATCAGCCGCGGCTGGCGGAAGAAACGACCCAGATAGCCCAAGGGGTTGACCGCCGGTCGCTTTGCGCGGGCGATCTGCTTGCCGTTGCCCAACCTCAGCGTCCAGAAGACCACCAAGAGCAGAAAGGCGAAGATGCCCGAGGCGATGAACGGCAAGGCGTGCCATTGGTGATAAAGCCAGACTCCCGCCATCGGCCCGATCGCCCAGGGCGCGGCGGCATAGACCATCTGCGTCGACTGGCTGCGACCCAGGTTCGCGCGGTCGACATAATCCAGCACATAGGCGTTCAGGCAAACGAAGATCGTCACTGTCGCCATCGCGTTGCAGATCAGCGCCATCGGCACCGACCAGACCGTCCCGACAGCGCCCAGAGTATTCCCGACCAGGTAAAGGCATACACCCCCGGTATAGGTCCAACGCCGCGGGATCGTTCTTGCCGCCCAGGGCACCATTAGCCCCCAGACCAGCGCCACCACCCCCGACAGGAAGAACGCCACCGACGTCGCCTGCGCATCGCCCAAAGCGTCGTAGACGACCAGCGGCATCGTCGAGATCATGACCCCCCGGATCGAGGCATCCATCCCGGACAGCAGCGCAAAGTGCTCGATTCTCGGCGTGGGGCTGTGTCGCAGCGCCAGGGGAATGTACCTGTAGGCCATGCAGCCACTTGGACCGCCGCCCCCCGGTTCCGTCTGTCACAAAGCCGACATCAACCGTCGTTTCGCGCGGGCCTTGCCATAAGGTCCACCAACCGCGCCCGCGCCTCGGGCAGGGGCCGGTCGTGCAGGACCGGGCGCAACTCGCGGTCCAGGAAGAACCCCGTTAGCCGCAGCCCTTCGACCACGGCCTCCGGCGAAAGCGGCCCGTCGCCCGCAATCCCCTCGGGCAACGGCAGCAGGCGATCCGCCCAGTCCCCCGCACCCTTCACCGTCACCGCGCGTCCCGATTTCGGGCTGACATAGGCCAGACCTTCCGTCGCCCCGGTCACCGCGCAGGCCGACAGGTCCAGACCAAAGCCGATCTCCTCCAGCAGGCACAGCTCCCACCGGACATAGGCCCCGGTCCAACCCTCTTGTCCCAGCCGGTCCATCAGCGCCAGGGTCCGCTGCCACAGCGCCGGATGCGGTTCGCGTTCCGGCAGCGCTTCGTGCAGAAGGGTGCAGACCGCCATCAGCCCCGCCAGCGCCAGCCGGTCGGCCAGCAGATGCGCGCGGCTTTTCACCGGCTCGACCGTGAAACTGCCGATATGGTCGTCCAGCCGCGCCCGCCACTCCAGCGTCAACCCGGTCCCCGGCTGCAGGCTGGCCGCCATCTTGCGCGAGGCCCCACCTCGCACCACGCCCATGTGCCGCCCATGCCCCGCGGTCAGCACCTCGATGATCGCCGAGCTCTCGCCATGCGGTCGCATTGACAGAAGGATGCCTCCATCGCGCCAGTCCATGCGGGCGACTATCCCGCGCCCGGGCCGGGGTCGCAACTCAATCCGACAACCCGTCCTGGTCCAGCAGCGTCCGCCCCTTCCGATCCTCAAGCTCAATCACCCAAAGGTCGGGGTCGCGGGCCCGGGTCCGCGCGATCAGCGCATCGACCTCTGGCTCCGGCCCCTCGGCCAGGACGATCCAGGCCCGCGCCCCGGTCATCAGGTCCGACCGCCGCTCATAGGCCCTTGCCAACCCGTCCAGGAGCGCCACCTTGACGACCACTGCCCCCGCCTCGGCATCGCCCTTCGCGGTGACATAAGCCGGGATATCCGACAGCCGCAGCCGGGTCAGATAGGCCGAGACCCAGACGCCCGAGGCCAGCCGCGGCGTCATCCGGCCAGCCGTCCACAAATCTTCTGCGAAGATTTGTCCGAATTTTCGCAGAAAATTCGTGCCCCCTCAGGCATCGCCGTCCTTGAAATCAAGCCCCATCTCCGAATAGCGCTCGGCCTCCTCCAGCCAGTTCGGCCGCACCTTGACCTGCAGGAACAGGTGCACCGTCCTCCCGAGGAACTCGCTGATATCCGCCCGCGCCGCTTGCCCGATGGCCTTGATCGTCTCGCCCCGGTTGCCCAGCACGATCCCCTTGTGCCCATCCCGAGCGACATAGACAATCTGGTCGATCCGCGTGGTGCCGTCAGGCTTGTCTTCCCACTTCTCGGTCTCGACCGTCAGCTGGTAGGGCAGCTCCTCGTGCAAGCGCAGCGTCAGCTTTTCCCGCGTCATCTCGGCCGCGATCATCCGCATCGGCAGGTCGGCGATCTGGTCCTCGGGGTAGAACCACGGGCCATCGGGCAGGGATTCGCCCAGCCAGTCGCGCAAACTGTCGACGCCGTAGCCCTTTTCGGCGCTGATCATGAAGGTCCTTGCAAAGGGAAAGGCCGTGTTCGCCTCCTCGGCCAGCGCAAGCAGGGTTTCCGCCTTCACCCGGTCGATCTTGTTGATCGCCAGTGCCACCGGCTTGCCCTTCGGCATCTCGTCGCGGAGGCGTTCAATGATCGCCTTGGCGCCCTCGGTCAGCCCGCGGTTCGCCTCGATCAGCAGGACGATGATATCCGCGTCCGAAGCTCCGCCCCAGGCCGCCTTGACCATCGACCGGTCCAGCCGCCGCCGGGGCCGGAAGATGCCGGGAGTATCAACAAAGACGATCTGCGCCTCACCCGCCATCGCGATCCCCCGGATCCGCGCCCGCGTCGTCTGCACCTTGTGCGTGACGATGGAAACCTTCGCCCCCACCATCCGGTTCAGAAGCGTGGACTTGCCGGCATTCGGCTCTCCGATCAGGGCAACAAAGCCCGCGCGTGTGGTCATGGGGTGAATGGGTCCTTGGTTGATCCGGGCCAATTACGGGAAATGCGCGGGAATTGCCAGTTGGCATTGCTGGCGCTGACCGGCATCCTGTCGGAATAGTGACTGCTGAGTCGAGTTTCATGGGTATTCTGCGCCGACTTCTTCGCGCTTTTTCGCGCTCTCGCCGACCAAAGCTGGTGGTGGTCGAACGCGAGACAATCATTCGCGCCCCGAAACCTCAGGCTCCCCGACCGGTGGAGGATCGGCAGCACCGGCCCGCTCCGGTCATAGCGGTTCAGCAGACAACCCAGATCAGCATCGTCGAAGTGCAAGAGCTTCGCGGTCGAGCCTGGGTCATCGACGGCGACACCATCGACATGGGCGGCACTCGCATCCGCCTGTCCGGAATCGATGCACCCGAGATGAATCACCCTTACGGAAAAAACGCCAAATGGACGCTGGTCAACCTCTGCAAGGGACAAGAGGTGCGGGCGGTCTTCGAAGGTGACCTGTCGCATGATCGCACGGTTGCCACCTGCTACTTGCCCGACGAGCGCGATCTGTCGGCCGAGATGGTCAAGGCGGGGATGGCAATCGACTGGAAAAAGTTCTCGGGTGGGAAATACCGGGGTCTTGAACCGGACGGCATCCGAAAGAAGCTCTGGCGGTGCGATGCGCGCCAGAAGGGCCTGATGCCCCCTAGCCTTCCCGGTTAAGCCTCGCCCTCGACCCGCTCCAACAACGCCCGCGCCGCCGCCTGTTCCGCGACCCGCTTCGACCCTGCCGTCGCCTCGGCCGTCTCGCCACTCGCCAGGCTTACCCGCACCGTGAAAACCGGAGCGTGGTCGGGCCCCGACCGCCCCGCCTCCTCATACCCCGGCGGAGGCATCCCCCTCGCTTGCGCCCATTCCTGCAGGCTGGTCTTGGCATCCCGCGCATCAGGCTCTACCGCCGCGATCCGGCTGCCCCAAAGTCGCAGCACCAGCGCCCGCGCGGCCTCGAAACCCGCGTCCTGATAGACCGCCGCGATCACCGCCTCCATCGCGTCGCCCAGCAGCGCCTCTTTCCGCCGCCCGCCGGTCAGCATCTCGCTCCGCCCCAGCTTCAGGACTTCCCCCAGACCCACTTCGCGCGCGACATCGGCGCAGGTCTCCTTGCGGACCAGCGCGTTGAACCGTGGTGCAAGCTGCCCCTCGCGCGCGCCTTCATCGGCCGACAACAGCGCCTCGGCCATTACCAGCCCCAGCACCCGGTCGCCCAGAAACTCCAGCCGCTGGTTGTCGGGACGTGTCGCCGTCCCGATCGAGGCATGCGTGACCGCCCGCACCAGAAGCTCGGGCTTGGCGAACGTGTGCCCCAGCCGGCCCTGAAAGGCCAACAGGTCCGCCGACAGCCTCACCGGAGCCTCGTCACTTGCCCCGCCTCACTCGATCGCCTTGAAGAAGCGGTCGCCCCGCCAGGTCCAGAAGTAGAACAGGCTGGTCCCCGCCGACGAGAAGATGATCCGGTCCGCCCGGCCGATCAGATACTTCGACGGCAGATAACCGACCCCGCCCACCGACTGCGGAAACCGGCTGTCGGTAGAATTGTCGCGGTTGTCGCCCATCACGAAGTAGTTCCCCTCGGGCACGGTGAACACATCCGTCGTGTCCCCCGGCCCGCCCGCGTCGATGTTCAGAACCGAATGCGTACGGCCTTCGGGGAGCGTTTCGATGAAGCGGGACTTGGTGCAAAGCCCACCCTCACCCACGGCACCATTCTCGCAGCGCGGGCGGTTGCGCATCGGGCCTTGCGGCTCGAACACCTCCTCGAACACCCCGTTCGCCTGCTGCGGCGCCTCGGCCCCGTTGATGAAAAGGACTCCGTCCTTCATCTGGATCTTGTCGCCCGGCAGACCGATCAGCCGCTTGATGTAATCGGTCCCCGCCGTCGGATGGCGGAACACCACCACGTCGCCCCGCTCGGGTTCCGAGCCGAGGAACCGCTCTTCGAACGGGCAGAGGCTAAGGGTGGTGAACGGGATCTCGCAGGAATAGCGCGAATAGCCGTAGGCCATCTTGTTCACGAACAGGAAGTCGCCGATCAGAAGCGTGTCCTTCATCGATTCCGACGGAATCCAGAACGGCTGGAAGAAGATCGACCGGAAACCGATGGCGATCACCAGGGCCCAGAAGACGGTCTTTATGGTCTCGACGATGCCGCCTTCGGTCTTGTCTTTCGCCATGATGTCCTGCCTATATTCATTGCACGCTGATCGCGCGCGGGGCCTTTGACGTTTGCGGCTACATGCGCGCCGGGTTGGGGCGAAGTCAAGCGCGCGCGGCGCTGCCAGTGGCAACCGGGCGGGCCTCGATCACCACAAACGCCTGCGCCCAGGGGTGGTCGTCGGTCAGCGTGACGTGGATCACCGCCTCGTGCCCCGCAGGCGTCATCGACCGCAGCCGCTCCGCAGCCCAGCCCGTCACATGCATCACCGGCTGACCCGACCGCAGGTTCGTCACTGCCATGTCCTTCCAGCTGATCCCCATCCGCAGCCCCGTGCCCAGCGCCTTGGAGCAAGCCTCCTTCGCCGCCCAGCGCTTGGCATAGGTGGCAGCCACCGCCCGCACCCGGCTTTCGGCCTTGCGCTGTTCAACCTCGGTGAAGACCCGGTCCTTGAAGCGGTCGCCATGACGCGCCAGTGTCGCCTCGATCCGCTCGATGTTGCACAGGTCGCTGCCGATGCCGAGGATCATGCAGGCGTCCCGCGCGCCAGGTCCATCCGGCGGCGCATTTCCTCGATCGCGGGGCCCAGGCCGCGGAAGATCGCCTCGCCCACCAGGAAATGCCCGATGTTCAGCTCCATCAGGTCCGGGATCGCGGCGATGGGTTCGACGTTCTCATAGGTCAGCCCATGCCCGGCGTGAACTTCCAGCCCCAGGCTTGCGGCACGTTCGGCCCCGGCGCGCAGCGAATCCAGTTCGCGTTCGGCAAGCGACACCTCGCCATCGGCGAGGAGGTCGGAATAAAGCCCGGTGTGCAGTTCCACCACGGCCGCACCGATCCGCGCGCTGGCTTCGATCTGGCGGGGGTCGTGGCTGATGAACATGCTGACGCGGCAGCCCGCTTCACGTAGCGGAGTGATGAAGTCCGTCAACCGGTTCTGATCCGATGCGACATCCAGCCCGCCCTCGGTCGTCCGCTCTTCGCGCTTTTCGGGGACAAGGCAGACCGCATGCGGCTTGTGACGCAGGATGATGGCCTGCATTTCCGCCGTCGCGGCGCATTCGAAGTTCAGGGGCACCGTCAGCGCCGCCATGAGCGCCTCGATATCTGCGTCGCGGATGTGGCGGCGGTCTTCGCGCAAGTGCGCGGTGATCCCGTCGGCCCCCGCCGTTTCCGCCAGCAAGGCCGCGCGCAAGGGATCGGGCCACGCGCTGCCACGGGCGTTCCGCACCGTGGCCACGTGGTCGATGTTCACCCCAAGCCTCAGCTTGCCCGGTGTTTGCAATGGATGGGTCATTCCTGCCTTCCTGCGTTTTCCGACAGTCTAGGGCGTTCCCGGGCTGTCGTCATCGGCCTCGCCACCTTTTTCGCTGCGAAGCTTCAGTTTCGCCGCCGCTTCGGCCAGCTTGGCCCGCATCTTTCCACGCCGCTCGGCACGTTCATGCGCCGTGGCGGCCCGCGCCTTCTGATAGGCTTCGACCAGCGGGATCGTCACATAATAGGCGATGGTGGACAGGATCAGCGCCGGCCCCAGCGCGCCGATCAGGTAGGGGACGTAAATCTCGTGCCAGAACTGGATCAGCCCGTCCCACTGCGCCTTCTGCGGCCCGAAAAGCGCCAGGAAGTTGAACCACAGGTCGTGCCCCGCCTTGCCGAAGGCATGGCCGATATACTTGGCGTTCAAGGGCGCCTCGATCCCCATGATCCAGTGGCCCAGCGTCATGGCCAGGACCGCAAAGAAGGGCGTGGTCACCGGGTTGGTGTTGAAGGTCCCCAGAAGGGCTGCCAGCACATTGCCCCGCACCAGCCGCGCAGCCCCCCAGGCGGCCAGGAACTGAAGACCCGGCAGCGGAAGAAAGCCGACGAAGAACCCGGCGAACATACCCCGCGCCACCCGGTGCGGCTGATCCGGCAGACGCCGCATGCGATGAACGACATAGCGGATCGCCCGCTTGAATCCGCCGCGCGGATAGACCTGCTCGCGCAGCCACGCGCCCCACGTCAACGGATCCCTGCGCTTGAAAACCAACTGTCCTTCGCCCTTCCGCGCCTCAGAGTCCGTGCCTTGGCCTACGCGCCCGTTCTGGTGGCCTAGGGCCGTCGTGTCAAATCCCGATGACGAGATATCTGCGCGACGTCGGTCTCGGCCTCAAGCGCGGTCATCACCATATGCAGGTGTTCAACATCGCGAAGGTCCACGTCAACAATGAGGCGATAAAAGTCCGGTTTTCGGTCCGTAAAGCGCAAGTCACTGATGTTGGCCTTCTGCTCGCCGATCAAAGTGCAGATCCGCCCCAGAACTCCAGCATCGTTCGAGATCGTGATCTCCAGGCTGACGGTGAAAACCGGAGAATGCCGACCCGAATGCCAGTGCAGATCGACCCAGCGCGAGGTTTGCTCTTCGAATTCCTCCAGCGCCGGGCAATCGATGGCATGGACCACCACGCCCTGCCCGCGATAGGTGATCCCCACGATCCGCTCGCCCGGGACCGGCTGGCAGCAGTTCGCCCGCCGGAACGCCTGGTCCGCCGTCAACCCTGCCACGGGCCGCCCCGAATCGACCTCTTCCGCCACCGCCTGCGCGAGATCGGGATACAGCGTCTCGACCACCCGCCGCGCGGTCATCTCGGCCGATCCAAGCCGCGCCAGAAGGTCGTTCTCGTCGGCCAGCCCCAGCATCTTGGCCGCCGTCCGCAAGGCCTTGTCGCTGGCCTTCTTGCCAACGTGATCAAACGCCGCCCGCGCCAGTTCCTGCCCCAGCTTGACGAACCGCCCCCGGTCCTCCTCGCGCAAGCTTCTCCGGATCGCCGCCTTCGCCCGGCCCGTGGTCACGATGTCGATCCACGACGACTGCGGCCGCTGCCCCTCCGCCGTGATGATCTCGATCGACTGGCCGTTCTTCAGCCGCGTCCACAGCGGCACCCGGATCCCGTCGATCTTCGCCGACACGCAGGAGTTCCCGATCCGCGTGTGGATCGCATAGGCGAAATCCAGCGGAGTCGCCCCCCGAGGCATCTGGATCACGTCGCCTTTTGGCGTAAAGCAGAAGACCTGGTCGGAATACATCTCCAGCTTGACGTGCTCCAGGAACTCGTCCGTGTCGCCTTCGTCCAAACGCTCCGTCAGGCTGGCGATCCACTTCGCCGGATCGACCGCAAAGGGGTTCGCAGCGCGCACGCCCTCACGGTAGGACCAATGCGCCGCGACCCCGGCTTCGGCCACCTCGTGCATCTCGCGCGTGCGGATCTGCACTTCGACCCGCTTGCCGTCACGGCCTGAAACCGTGGTGTGGATCGACCGATAGCCGTTGTTTTTCGGCTGGCTGATGTAATCCTTGAACCGCCCCGGCACCGCCCGCCAGCGCTGGTGGATCACCCCCAGGATCCGGTAGCAATCCGCCACCGAACCCGCGATCACCCGAAAGCCGTAGATGTCCGAAAGCCGGCTGAACGCCAGGTCCTTTTCCTGCATCTTGCGCCAGATGCTGTAGGGCTTTTTCGCCCGCCCGAAAACATCCGCATCGATCCGGGCCTTTTCCAGCTCATGCGTGATGTCGCCGCTGATCTGGTGGACCACGTCCCCGGTTTCGCGCTGCAGCGTCAGGAACCGCCGCATGATCGAATTGCGCGCCTCGGGGTTCAGGACCTTGAAGGAAAGATCCTCCAATTCCTCGCGCATCCACTGCATGCCCATCCGCCCGGCCAATGGAGCAAAGATCTCCATCGTCTCGCGCGCCTTCTGGGCCTGCTTTTCCACGCTCATCGACCGGATCGTGCGCATGTTGTGCAAACGGTCGGCCAGCTTGACCAGGATCACCCGCAGGTCGCGGGACATCGCCATGAACAGCTTGCGGAAATTCTCGGCCTGCTGGCTTTCGGTGTTCGACAGCTGCAGGTTGGTCAGCTTGGTGACCCCGTCGACCAGCTCGGCCACTTCCTCGCTGAACATCGCGGCCAGATCGGCATAGGTCGACCGCGTGTCCTCGATCGTGTCATGAAGCAGCGCCGTGACGATCGTCGCGTCATCCAGCCGCTGTTCGGTCAGGATCGCCGCCACTGCGACCGGATGGGTGAAATAAGCCTCGCCCGACTTGCGCATCTGGCCTTCGTGCATCTTCATGCCATAGGCATAGGCGCGACGGATCAGGTCGGAATTGCAGCGCGGGTTATAGTTGCGAACCAGGGCGATGAGGTCTTCGACGTCGATCATCACCGCCCCTTGCGGGCCCTAAGGCCCGTCAGAACTCGCCCTGGGCTTCCATCAGGGCGCGGAGGAGTTTCTCTTCCGACATGTCGTCAACCATCGGACGATCCATCTCGCCGCCCATCAAAAGCGCCATCTGGTCTTCTTCCGGCTCGTCGACCTCGATCTGGGTCTGATAGCTTTCGATCATCCGTTCGCGCAGAACCTCGGCCTGCTGCGCCTCGTCCGCGATCTCGCGCAAGGCGACGACCGGGTTCTTGTCGTTGTCGCGGTCCACGGTCGCGGGCGAGCCTGCTGCGATCTCGCGCGCCCGGTGGGCGGCCAACATCACCAGTTCGAACCGGTTCGGAACCTTGTCAACGCAATCTTCGACCGTTACGCGGGCCATGGGACACTCCAATCGGCGGGACTGTTGGAAGTGGCCTATGTATGCCGGTCGATCAGGCTTGACAAGCGGCAAAACGGCCAAATCTCGGGCCGGATCAATGCGGCTTCACCGCATCGCGATCCGCCTGCGGCAGGGCCTCCAGCATCTGGCGCACGGTCAGGCCCGTGCGGGGATGCCGCCAGTCCGGCGCCACATCCGCCAGGGGCACCAGCACGAAGGCCCGGTCCTGCAGCCGGGGATGCGGCAGGATCAGCCGGTCAGG
>JBGSVS010000460.1:0-2503 GCA_041752895.1 Tabrizicola sp. | reverse complement strand
CGCTGGGTTGGGCGGCGGCGGGTGACCCCGGTCGAGCTTCTGGCCCATCCCGGCCTGCGCCCGGTGGAATTCGCGTCGGGCACGATGGGGAACGACCGGGCGCTGGTCGTGTCGCCCCGCAAGCGCCTTCTGATCGACGACTGGCGCGCGGCGGTCTATTTCGGCGAGGACCGGGTGCTGGTTTCGGCCAGCGCACTGGTCGATGACCAGGCGGCGCGTCTGGTCCTTCCGCCGGACGGGGTGGAGTATGTGGTGCTGCTCTGCGACCGGCACGAGATCCTTCTGGCCGAGGGCGCGCTGTCGGAAAGCTTTCACCCGGGCGAGACGGGGTTGGCCGGTCTGCCGGGAAAGGACCGTGCGGCGCTGGCCGGGATCGTGCCCGAGGCCGAGCTTGTCCGCAGGCGGGCGGCATTCCCCATCGTGCGCCATGCCGAGGCGCGGGCCTTGCGGCTGCAAAGCTAGCGCCCAGCGCAGATGTCCGACAGCATGGCGATGATTGGCGGATAATAGTCCGCGTCGTAGCCATGGGCGTTCTGCATGACGGACAGGAAGCAGGCGACCCGCCCAGTTTCGGGGTTCGCGACCAGATACTGCCCGCCATAGCCGCCATGACCGACCCAAGTGCCATCGGTGTTGGTCTGGCTGGAATAGCGCAGATGCGCGCGCGGGGCGGGCATCGGAACACCGCCCTGCAAGGTCCGGTCCAGAAAGGCCGCTGACCCATAGGGCCGACCATCCACCCCCAGCCCCTTACGCGCAAACATCGCGCCATAGCGGCACAGATCGCGCGCGGTCAGGCAGATCCCGCCTGAAAAGATCGGGCTGCCAGACCGGTCGGTCCCCATGTGCAGGGTGCCCTCCAGCCCTGCGGCATCGGCCAGATCGGCAAGCCAGGCACGCAGGGGCTTGTTCCCCAGCGCCTCGGCCACAAGCATCAGGACATCGGTGTTGGCACTTTTATAAAGGCAGGTTCCCGTGCGGTTGACCGTATCGGTCGCGCCGGGGGCAAGGCCGATCCTGGCCAGAAGGTCGCGGGTCATTGGTTCCGGACCGTCAGGCAGCCGCATGCCCATCGCGACCTCGTGCTGAAAGACCGTCGTGTCGGGGTCGGCGTAGTCTTCGTTGAAACCATTCTGGACGTTCATGTCCAGCGTGTCCTGCACATTGGCCCCGGCATAGCCCGCGCCGATCCAGGGCAGGATGTCGCCAATCATGCGCTCGGTCGCCAGACGCCCGTCCTCCCACAGCCGCCCGAGGATCAGGTTGGTCGCCATCTTCGAGATCGACATGATCGCATGCGGCTGGTCAGGCCGGAAATCCGGGGCGTAGGCCTCAAAAAGCAGCCGGTTGCCCTCGGTCACCGCCATGGCCGAGAACCAGGGAAGCCCGGTCAGGTGCCGAACATCCTCGCGGGCAGGGACCGCAAGGTCGGCCGCAAGCCGCAGGTCAAGGACATGCGCCGCACGAAAGCCCATCGTATAGCGCGCGACCCGGTGCAGGTTGTGAAAGCCCTGTCGCCGATCCGGGGCCGCGTTCCAGCGCGGGTGACGCTCGGGGCCGACCACGAGGTCCGGGTTCGGATAAATGCGCAGGGACATGGGTCGGGCCTCCGGATCAGGAGCCAAGGATAGGACAGGGGCGGCGCTGTGCAAGTCCGGGAAGCCTTTGTCGCGGGCGTCCTTCGCGTTAGCCTGATGCGAGGAGGCGACAGGGGGGTGACGGGGACATGACAGCGTGGCGGATCAGGCGGGCCGGGCCTGCGGACGAAGCGGCGATCCTGGCGGCGGATGTGTTCGACGGCCCTGCAACGCGCGGGGGCACGGCGTGGTTCCTGGGCGCAGGGGGCACTGGGGCCGAAAGCGTGGGAGGTGGGGCGCGCGACATCCTGATGATTGCGGACATCGACGGCCGGATCGTGGGCTTTGCCAGCGGCACAGTGCTTTACCACCCCGACAAGGCCCCAAGCCTGTTCGTGCAGGAAGTGGGCGTGAACGAAGACGCCCAGCGGCGGGGGATCGCGCGGGCTCTGGTCCTTGCCATCCGCGATGAGGGACGCAAGCAGGGCTGCACGACAGCCTGGGTCCTGACAGAGGCCGACAATACCGCCGCCCGCGCGCTGTATGCGGCAACGGGCGGGGTCGAGACGACGGATGTGGTGATGGTGGAATGGGAGGAGGACGGCGGGTAAGACCTCGCCCTTTTCACCCACCCTTGCGGCCCCTGCCCCGGGGCGGATAAGATGGCCGGGAATTCAGATTGGCGGAGAACGGGATGTCCTGGACGGACGAGCGGGTCGAGACGCTCAAGCGCATGTGGAACGAAGGCCAGTCGGCCAGCCAGATCGCCAAGGAACTGGGCGGGGTCACCCGCAACGCGGTGATCGGCAAGGTGCACCGTCTGGGCCTGTCGAACCGGGTCGGTGGCGGTCACGACGAGGAGGAGGCTGCGGCGACCCAGGTCGCTGCTGCTGCAAAGCCCGAACCTGCGCCGCGTCCCGAACCGG
>JBGSVS010000459.1:0-1620 GCA_041752895.1 Tabrizicola sp. | reverse complement strand
GGCATCTGTCGGGGTCGGTCGGTTGGCTCCATCTTGGCCTGGGCGCGGCCCCGGTTGCAGAGGTGCGGGTGATCTGGCCGGATGGGAGCGAGGGGGCGTGGATGTGGCTGAGGGCGGGGAGCTTTCACATCCTGCGACCGGGATCGGCAGTTGAAGCCTGGACCCCGGGCTAAGCGTCAAGCGAATCGGCAATTGGACGATAGTGCAGGCCCGGCGTCGCAATCATAGGTTGAAGTTCGCGCGCCACCTAGACCCTAGGGCCGGAAGACTCGATCGAATATGGCAAGAAAATGGCGCATCCCTCTGGGATGGTTGCTGAAATTGTCACACGGCCAAAGAAGGCCCAGATGACTGCACGTGCCAAAAGATTCGGCAATATAGGTTTTATTTCAATTACTTGATGAGACAGAGCCCTATCACTGACGAGGTTTGGGTCAGCGATGCCAACACCCGGCCAGCCCCGAAGAATTCCTTTGGGTCAGACGGGTTTGCCTCTGCCGTGGATCGGGGATTAGAATGTCTTAACGGAAGTTTACCATCCGGGAGTTGAGGCCTGGACGGATTTACCCGGATGAAAGTGTTGTCGTTCAGAATTCGCGCGGCGACCTCTCGCAGGCGCGAGTGTCGTTGTGAGTGGCCGAAGAGGCAGGTGTGACGTGACGCAGGGGCCTACGCAGATCAGCAGTCAGCTTGAATCCGAGCTGGGCCGGGTTGACCCGGACGCCTTTGCCGATGACCTGAAGCCGGGCACCCAGCTTTTGGGCGGGCATTACACGATCATCGGGTTTCTCAACAGCGGCGGCTTCGGGATCACCTATCTGGCGAAGGACAGCCTGAACCGGACCGTGGTGATCAAGGAATGCTTCCCGAACGCGCTGTGCCGGCGGTCCACCAGCCTGGTCCGCGCGCGGTCGCGCAAGCATCAGGAGGACTTCCGCGGCTTCGTCGAAAGCTTTGTGGCCGAAGCGAAAAGCCTGGCCCGTCTGGTGCATCCGAACATCGTCGGCGTGCATCAGGTGTTCGAGGACAACGACACCGCCTACATGGCGATCGACTATATCGACGGGCGCGACCTGCATGACATTCTGGATTCGACCGATCAGGCCTTCACGCCCGATCAGGTGGTCGGGCTCTTGAAAAAAACGTTGTCGGCGGTGGAGTTCATCCACCAGTCCGGGATCCTGCACCGCGACATCAGCCCCGACAACATCCTGGTCGACAAGACCGGCAACCCGATCCTCATCGACTTTGGCGCGGCAAGCGAGCAGGTCGTGCGGGCTACCCGTGTGCTGACCGGGCGGCGGGTGATCAAGGAAGGCTACTCGCCGCAGGAGTTCTACCTGACCGGGGCCGAGCAGAGCCCGGCGAGCGACCTCTATTCGCTGGGGGCGACGTTCTTTCATGTGATCACCGGCAAGGCGCCACCGGAAAGCCAGCGCCGCCTCGCCCGGGTGGCCGAGGGCGAGCCGGACCCCTATCCGGCGCTTGCGGGGCGGTTCGAGGGCTATCCGCCAGGGTTCCTGGAATCGATCGACAAGGCCGTCCGCGTCATGCCGCGCGACCGCATCCAGACGGCGGGCGACTGGCTTGACTGGATCCGGATCAGCGAGGAAGGCGGCA
>JBGSVS010000458.1:0-2802 GCA_041752895.1 Tabrizicola sp. | reverse complement strand
ATTTTGCGCTGATGGCCGAGGGCGAGCCCCCCACCGCCAGCCCCTCCCCACGGGCGGGAGGGGAGGCACCCGGCTCGACCCTGGCGAACCATGCCAACCCCAAAGCGCCTCCCTCCCCCCGCGTGGGGGAGGGATGGGGTGGGGGGGCTCACCGTGTGCCCCATGTCACCAGCTTCCTCAACCGCGACGGGCTGATTGAAGCGGCTGAAGCCAGTGACCGTACGCCCCCCGACCTCACCCGCGAACCGATGGAACTGCCCGCCAACCGCCCCCTGCGCCTGCAAGCGCTGACCCGGGGCGACGAAGGCTTTGTCCTTTCCATGGCCTACTCCACCCAGCGCGGCTACGGGCGCACCCATGCCTTCGTCGGCGAACTTCGCATCGGCACCGTCGCGGTCGAGGTCGACATCCCCGAGCTTGGCTTCGCGGTCGAGATCGGCGAGATCGAGTTGACCGAATGCGAAACGGTGAACCAGTTCAAAGGGTCGAAGACCGAACCTCCGCAGTTCACCCGGGGCTATGGCCTGGTCATGGGCCAGTCCGAACGCAAGGCCATCGCCATGTCACTCGTCGACCGTGCATTGCGCTGGCAGGAACTCGGCGAGGACTTCACCGGTGCCCCCGCACAGGATGAGGAGTTTGTCCTGATGCATTGCGACAACATCCAGGCGACCGGCTTTCTCGAACATATCAAGCTGCCGCACTACGTCGACTTCCAGGCCGAGCTGGAACTGGTCCGCAAACTTAGGGCCGAAGTGCAGGCGATGCAGGAGGCCGCGGAATGACCGATCAGGCTTACAATTTCGCTTATCTTGACGAACAGACCAAACGGATGATCCGCCGTGCGATCCTGAAGGGCATCGCCGTCCCCGGCTATCAGGTTCCCTTCGCCAGCCGCGAGATGCCGATGCCTTACGGCTGGGGCACCGGCGGGGTGCAGGTGACGGCGGCCTGCCTGACGCCGGATGACAAGCTCAAGGTCATCGACCAGGGCGCGGACGATACCACGAATGCGGTCAGCATCCGCCGCTTCTTCCAGCGCACCGCCGGGGTGGCCGTGACCGAGGCGACCGTGATCCAGACCCGTCACCGCATCCCGGAAACCCCGCTGACTGCAGGCCAGATCCTGGTCTACCAGGTCCCGATCCCCGAACCCCTCCGCTTCCTTGAACCGCGCGAGACCGAGACGCGGAAGATGCACGAGCTGGAAGAATACGGCCTGATGCATGTGAAGCTGTACGAGGACATCGCGCGGCACGGGCAGATCGCGACCTCTTACGCCTATCCGGTGAAGGTCGAGGGGCGCTATGTGATGGACCCCTCACCCATCCCCAAGTTCGACAACCCCAAGCTTACGGGCAACCCGGCGATCCAGCTGTTCGGCGCGGGGCGCGAACAGCGGATCTATGCCCTGCCGCCCTGGACCCGGGCGGAAAGCCTCGACTTCGACGACCACCCGTTCGAGACCTCGAAAGCCCCGCATGACTGCGACCTTTGCGGTGCCAAGGACAGCTATCTGGACGAGGTCATCACCGATGACGCGGGCGGGCGGATGTTCGTCTGTTCCGACACCGATTTCTGCGCAGGGCGACGGGCCAAGGGCCATGTCGGCCGGTTGGGAGAAGCCGCATGACGCTGCAGACTAAATCCGAGTTCTCGTCGAAAACTCGCAGCCCTGACCAACCGCTTCTGACCGTCGATGGCCTGACGAAACGCTACGGCCCCCGGATCGGTTGCGCGGACGTGTCCTTCGACCTTTTCCCCGGCGAGGTGCTGGGCATCGTCGGCGAAAGCGGCTCGGGCAAGTCAACGCTGCTGTCCTGTCTCGCAGGTCACCAGCGCCCGGATCTTGGGAGGATCGCCTATGACGGCCGCGACGTGCTGGCGATGTCCGAGACCGACCGCCGCCGCCTGTCCCGCACCGATTGGGCCTATGTCCACCAGAACCCGCGCGACGGGTTGCGAATGGGCGTCAGCGCCGGCGGCAATGTGGGTGAACGCCTGATGGCCGTGGGTGCGCGCCACTACGGCGATATCCGTGGCAAGGCGGTGGACTGGCTTGGCCGGGTCGAGATCGCGGCAGACCGGATCGACGACCGCCCCTCGGCCTTTTCCGGGGGCATGCAGCAGCGCCTGCAGATCGCGCGGAACCTCGTCACCTCGCCCCGGCTGGTGTTCATGGACGAACCGACCGGCGGCCTTGACGTTTCTGTGCAGGCGCGCCTCCTCGACCTGTTGCGCGGGCTGGTGCGCGACCTTGGCCTCAGCGTCATCATCGTGACCCACGACCTTGCCGTCGTCCGCCTGCTTGCGCACCGGTTGATGGTGATGAAGTCGGGGCGCGTCGTCGAACAGGGCCTGACCGACCAGGTCCTCGACGACCCGCAGCACGCCTATACCCAGCTTCTCGTCTCGTCTGTCCTGCAGGTGTAACCCCATGATCCGCATCGAGAACCTGTCCAAATCCTTCACCCTGCACAATCAGGGCGGCACGGTCATCCCGGTCATGGGCGGGGCCTCATTGACCGTCGCCCCTGGGGAATGCGTGGGCCTTACCGGCCAGTCCGGCGCGGGGAAATCCACGCTGATGCGGATGGTCTACGGCAACTACCTCACCGCCGGGGGCACCTTGTTCGTCGGCGACACCGACGTCGCCAAGGCCGAGCCGCGCCAGATCATCGCGCTTCGCCGTCACACGCTGGGCTATGTCAGCCAGTTCCTGCGTGTCGTCCCCCGCGTCCCCACGCTGGACGTCGTCGCCGAACCGCTTCTCGCGCTTGGCACCCCCGCCGACAAGGCCCG
>JBGSVS010000457.1:0-3350 GCA_041752895.1 Tabrizicola sp. | reverse complement strand
TCATCGACCCCGACATCGAAACGGAATCGCTCCGCAATCTCATCGTCACCCCCTTCCGCGACGCCGAGACCACTGTCCTCGCTACGACCCTCACAGCTGCGCTGGCGCATATGCCAAAGCTTCCCGGCAAGTTCGGCTTTGCCCTCGACACCGGCCCGAACCCCGTACTGACTGACGCCTCTGCCGACATCCGCGTCGAACGCGCCGCAGACGGCCGCCTGATCCTGCGGCCCGATGGCCACCCGCTCGGCCAGCCCGCGACCAACCTCGCCAAGGATGCCGTCGCCATGGCCGAATGGTTCGTCGCCAACGGAGGCATCACCAACACTCGGGGTCGCATGGCCGCCCTTATTGCCAGGGGCACGATCCGGCCGAACTGCACCGTAACGCCCGCCGAGCCCTTGCCGACCCCGACCCCCGGCCTCCACCTAGACGGAGCCCTCGTCGCCCTCGCCTTCGGCCAGATGCAGGCCGAAACGCTGCTTGCCCTCGCTGCCCTCGGCCACGAGATTCGCCCGACCCCGTGGCGCATGTTCCTCCTTGTCGGCGCGACCGGTTTGCCGAACATCCCCGGTCTCATCACCGACCGATCGGACCCGATCCTCCGCATCACCGCCTGCACCGGCGCGCCGGGCTGCCCGCAGGCCTTGGGTGACACACGCCAGCTTGCCCGCGATCTTGCCACGAAGATTGCAGCGACCCAGACCCTCCACATCTCTGGCTGCGCCAAGGGCTGCGCCCATCCATCGTCTGCCGATCTGACGCTGACGGCCACAGGCAAAGGCTACGACCTGATCCGAAACGGCACCGCCTCTGACACGCCCAGCCTGCGAGACCTCAATCCGCAGACGATCCATGACCACCTGAAAGCCCTCCATGCCCCACCTTTATGAAACTGACGGCTCGGCCATCTATCTGGCATCCTTCGCAATGATCCGGGCCGAGGCCGACCTCGCCCGCTTCACGCCCGAGGAAGAGATCGTCGCCGTCCGCATGATCCACGCCGCCGGGATGGTCGAGCTTGCGCCGCATATCCGCTTTTCCCCCGGCATGGCCATCGCCGCCCGGGCAGCCCTCGAGGACGGCGCCCCGATCCTGTGCGATGCCCGCATGGTCAGCGAAGGCATCACCCGCACCCGCCTGCCGAAGGGCAACGAGGTCATCTGCACCCTGCACGACCCGAAGGTCCCCGCGCTGGCGAAAGAGATGTCCAACACCCGCTCCGCCGCCGCGCTGGAACTCTGGCGGCCGCATCTTGCGGGGTCCATCGTCGCCATTGGCAACGCGCCCACGGCCCTCTTCCACCTTCTGAACATGCTGGAAGACCCCACCTGCCCCCGCCCCGCCGCAATCATCGGTTGCCCGGTGGGCTTTGTCGGAGCCGCCGAATCCAAGGACGCGCTGATGCTGGCCCCTCCGGTCCCAAGCGTCATCGTCAAGGGCCGCCTCGGTGGGTCGGCAATCACCGTGGCGGCAGTCAACGCGCTTGCGTCAAGGAAGGAATGACATGGGCCGCGTGATCTGTGCGGGCCTCGGCCCCGGCGACCCTGACCTGATGAGCCTGCGCGCCGCCCGAACCATCGGGACCGCGAAGCACGTCGCCTATTTCCGCAAGGAAGGCCGCGCCGGACAGGCCCGCCGGATCGTCGAAGGGATGCTGAACCCGCAGGCTATCGAATACCCGATGGAATACCCGGTTACGACCGAGCTTCCCTTCGACAGCCCTGACTACACCGATGCGCTCGCCCGCTTCTACGACGACTGGGCGCATCGCGTCGCCACCCTTGCAGCGACCGAGGATGTGGTGGTCCTCTGCGAGGGCGATCCGTTCTTCTACGGCAGCTTCATGCACCTCCACTCGCGCCTGCAGGGCCGCGTGCCCGTGGAAGTGATCCCCGGCATCACCGGGATGACCGGCTGCTGGCACGCCACCGATACGCCGATCACCTGGGGCGATGACGTGCTCACGGTCCTGATGGGGACGCTGCCCGAGGACGACCTTGTGCGGCACATGGAGCAGGCCGACGCGCTGGTGGTGATGAAGACCGGCCGCAACCTGCCCCGTGTCCGTCGCGCACTGGAGCGGAGCGGGCGGCTTCAACAGGCTTGGCTGGTGGAACGCGGCACGATGCCCGGCCAGCGGGTGGCACGACTGGCCGAGGTGGACGCCACCGACTGCCCCTACTTCGCCATCGTCCTGGTCCACGGCCACGGCCGCCGCCCCGAGATCGCCGAATGACGGGTTGGCTTGCCATCGCGGGCCTTGGCCCGGGGAATGACCGGCTGGTGACGCCCGAGGTCTCGGCGGCATTGGCCGATGCGACCGATGTCGTGGGCTACATCCCCTACGTCGCCCGTGTCGCCCCGCGTCCGGGCCTGACGCTTCACCCCTCTGACAACCGGGTCGAGCTTGACCGCGCCCGAGCAGCACTTGAGATGACCGCCGCTGGGCACAAGGTCGTCGTCGTCTCCTCGGGCGATCCCGGCGTCTTTGCCATGGCCTCGGCGGTGTTCGAGGCGCTGGAGGGCCGCGCCGACTGGCAAGCGCTGGATATCCGTGTCCTGCCCGGCATCACGGCGATGCTGGCCTCTGCAGCTGTGGCGGGCGCCCCTTTGGGCCATGATTTCTGCTGCATCAACCTGTCCGACAACCTGAAGCCCTGGGAAGTGATCGAGACCCGCCTTCGCCTCGCCGCCCGCGCCGATTTCGCGATGGCGTTCTACAACCCGCGCTCGGCCTCCCGCCCGGAGGGATTCGTGAAGGCCCTCGCTACGCTTCGCGAAGAATGCGGGCCGGACCGCCTGATCACCTTTTCCCGCGCCGTGTCGACCCCCGAGCAGCGCTTGACCACCGTCACCCTTGGTGAAGCCACGCCCGAGATGGCCGATATGCGCACCGTGGTCATCGTCGGCAACTCTGCCACCCGCCGGGTCGGGCCGTGGGTCTATTCGCCCCGGAGCGCGGAATGAACCGGGCCAAAATCCTTCGAAGGATTTTGCCGGACTTTTCGAAAAGTCCGCGTCCAGGCTCAGCTGTTCAGCCAGGCCATGACCCCGGCCACGCCATGCGTCACTTTGCGTGGCGTGATCTGAGGCCGGTCGATCATCACGATCGCCAACCCCAGCGCCCGGGCGGCGGCGATCTTGGCCACCGCGCCCTTGCCGCCGGCGTTCTTGGCGACGATCACCTCGATCCCATGCTTTTGCAGCAAGGCGGTGTCACCCGCCACGTCGAACGGCCCGCGCGCCACGATGACCTCGGCTGGGAACGGCAGGGGGGTGGTCGGCTGGTCCACCAGCCGCAACAGATAGCGGTGCTGCGGCTGGGCGGCGAAGGCGTCGATGTGCTA
>JBGSVS010000456.1:0-5084 GCA_041752895.1 Tabrizicola sp. | reverse complement strand
GTGCAGAGCAGCGCGGGCAGAGGGCGGCACCGGGATCGACCAGCGGTCAAGGATCGCGCGGGCGTCGTCCGGGGTGGTGGCGTCGCCCACAGTGGGGCCAGAACCGATGAAGGCCGGGTCGTCGCCGGGCACGTCCGAGATCATCAGGGACAGGAGTTTGGCCGGGTAGGCGGCGGCCGAAAGCTGGCCGCCTTTGACTTGGGACAGGTGCTTGCGGACGGTGTTCATCGCCACGATCGGCGCGCCGGAGGCGAGGAGGGCTGCGTTGACCTGCTGTTTTTCGACCAAGGTCATGCCTTCGGCAGGCGCACAGAGGAGCGCGGAGGCCCCGCCGGAGATGAGGGCGAGGACGAAGTCGTCTTCGGTGAGCGGTGCGAGGAGGTCCAGCATTCGCCGGGTCGCGTCGACCCCGGCCTGATCGGGGACGGGATGGGCGGCCTCGATGATCTCGATCCCCTGGCAGGGGCGGGCGTAGCCGTAGCGGGTGATGACAAGTCCGTCGCAGGGGCCCCAGGCGGCCTCGACCGCTTCGGCCATGCGGGCCGAGGCTTTGCCCGCACCGATCACCCGCACGCGGCCCTTTGGCTTATCCGGCAGGAAAGCGGCAAGGGAACGCATCGGGTCGGCAACCTCGACCGCGCGGTCGAAGAGCTGGCGGAGGAAACGGGCGGGATCAGCGATCATCGGGGACTCTCGCAGGCGTCGAGTTTTCTGCGAAAACTCGGGGCGTGCCGATGGCCGTTGAGCGGGAACTTTCGTAGAAAGTTCGTGGCCGGTTGAGGTGCGGTAGGGTCATCCAAGGCTCGACGCGCGGGGGATCAATGTCACAGGTGTAGTGGTTTCGGGCGGTGGGCGACGGTCGTTTTCCAGCCAGTCCAGCACTGTTTCCGCCATCTGTCGGCCGAAACCGGCGATGTCGCAACGGACCGAGGACAGCGCGGGATAGACCAGGGCGCAATCCTCGATGTCATCGAAGCCGACGATCTTAAAGCTTTGGCCGACCTTCCGGCCCTGTTCGGTGCAGCCGGAAAGGAGGTCGAGCGCCGTGAGGTCATTGAAGCAGAGGACGGCATCCACGGTGGGATGCTCTTCGGTCAATCGCCGGGCGGCCTCGCGTCCGAAGGCGCGGCCGGGGCGGCCGGGGAGATGGAGGGGAAGCAGGCCGGTTTCGGCAAGGGTCGCAAGGTAGCCGGACATGCGCAGTTGGGTGACGGCGCGGCCTTCCAGCCCACCGACGAAGGCGATGCTCCGGGCGCCCTGGGCGAGGAGATGTTCGGTCGCCAGGCGCGAACCGGTCGGATAGTCGGGGGCGGCGAAGGGAAAGCGGCTGGTGGGCACGATCTGGCGCAGGACCTGCAGCGCGGGAACATGGGCGCGGGCGATGGCGTCGAAGGCAGTCGCGTCCCCGTAGGCCGGAGAGACGATCAGCGCCGAGACGCCGTGTTCCAGCATGGCACCGACCACTTGCGACTGAAGGGCGGGATCCTCGTCGGTGTTGGCCAGGACCGTCGCATAGCCGCGCGCCGATAGGGCCATCTGCAGCGAGGTAGCGAATTCGGTGAAGAACGGGTTCCTGAGGTCGTTGATCACAAGGCCGATGAGCCCGGCGTTGGCGGACCGCAGGTTGGCGGCGGCGCGGTTGTAGACATAGCCGAGGTCGGCCATGGCGCGGCGCACGTCCTCGCGCGTTTCGGCTTTGACGAGCGGGCTTTGCTGCAAGACCAGGCTGACGGTCGACTTGGAGACGCCCGCAAGCGTCGCCACGTCGATGATCGTCGGCCGTTTGTCCATCAGTCCTGGTCGATCCCGTGCAGCGCAAGAAGGGTCTTCATCCGCGCTTCTGCCAGATCGGGGCGGGAAAGCAAGCCTGCTTGGTCGGCAAGCCGGAAGACCTGGGCGTAGTGGGTGATGTCTCTGCTGGATTGGAAGCCTGCGGGCATGATGAAGTGTTTCTGGTGGCCGTTGAGCCAGCTTAGGAACGCGATCCCGGCTTTGTAGAAGCGGGTGGGGGCGCGGAAGATTTCGCGGCTGAGGGGGACGGTGGGGGCGAGGAGGGTGTGGTAGGTGGCGAGGTCGCCTTGCGCTAGGGCCTCCAGGGCCTGCGAAGCGGCGGGGGCGATGGCGGCGAAGATACCGAGAAGCGCGTGGGAATGGTGTGTGCCGTCGCCCTCGATCAGGGGGGCGTAGTTGAAATCGTCTCCGGTATAAAGGCGGACACCTGCGGGAAGGCGAGCGCGGAAGGCTTCCTCGTGGTGTTGGTCGAGGAGGGATATCTTGATGCCGTCCACTTTCGCTGGGTTCTCGGCAATGAGGGAGAGGACGAAGTCAGAAGCGCGTGCGACGTCGGTGCTGCCCCAGTAGCCTTTCAGCGCGGGGTCGAACATGGGGCCGAGCCAGTGCAGGATCACCGGGTCTTTCGCGCCGTCGATGAGGCGGCGGTAGACGTGGCGGTAGGTGTCTTCGCTGGCGCTGATCGCGGGGAAGGCGCGGGAGGCCATGAGGATGAGCTGGCCTCCGGCGGCTTCGATGGCTTCGGCCTGTTGGGTGTAGGCGGCAAGGATCGCTTCTGGGGAGGTGAGGTTTTGCGCGTGGTCGGTGCCTGCGCCACAGGCGACCCTTGGGTGCATCGGGTGGGCCTTGGCCGCGCGCATCGTGCGCTGGATGAGGTCGAGGGCGGTGGGCCAGTCGACGCCCATGCCGCGTTGGGCGGTGTCCATCGCTTCGGCGAGGTGGAGGCCCTGGTCCCAGAGTTGGCTGCGGAAAGCGAGAGTGGCGTCCCAGTCGACAGCGGGGCGGTTGTCCCAGGGGGAGCGCTCGCGCAGGGGGTCGGAGACGACGTGGGCGGCGGCGAAGGCGGTTCTTGTAAGCGCCGTGCGGGGGGCGCGGGGGATAAGGGGGGTACCGGTGAGGCGGTAGGGTTCGAGGTGGGTGTCTTCGGCGGGGAGGGTCAGCATCTTTGGGCCTTCCGGGCGGGTTTGAAATGGAGCGCTAGCGCGCAAGGCTTTTGTCTCGCCTCTTGCGCGTGAAGAACGCGCAACGGCTCGGGCAATGGGGGTATTCCACCCCCAAACCCCTGGAGGATATTTGAGCAAATGTGAAAGGGATTGGGCGCGGTTGTCATGCTGCGTCCGAGATTGGCAGGTCAAAGACCAGGATGCCGTCGATCCCGCCCTGGGCTGCGGCCACGAGGGCGGCGCCGGCTCGTTTGTGGTCGGGGTGGGACTGGTAAGTAGCGAGGGCATCCCAGTCGCTGAAATCCACCGTGAAGCCGTGCATGTAGCCGCGTTCGATTTTCTCGGGGCTTTCCGAGCGGCCGGAATGGATGGCGAGGAAGCCCGGGAGTTTGAGGGCGTGGAGGTCGACGAAGATCGCGGCGATGTGCGCCTCGGTCACTTCGGGGCGGGCTTTCAGAAGGACGATGTGGCGGATCATTGGGCTTCCTTGATGAGGTCGGCGGCTTTTTCGGCGATCATGATGGTGGCGGCGTTGGTGTTTGACGACACGACGGTGGGCATGATCGAGGCGTCGACCACGCGGAGGGCGTCGATCCCGTTGAAGCGGAGGTGCGGGTCGACGACGGCCTCCATGTCCGCGCCCATCCGGCAGGTGCCGGCGGGGTGGTGGTCGGTCTTGGCGTTCTTCACGGCGTAGTTGAAGTAATCCTCGTCGGTCTTGATGTCCGGACCGGGGAGGCGTTCGGCGAGGACGAGGGGCTTCAGGGCGGGTTGGCGCATGATCTCCTGTGCGAGTTTTAGGCCCTTGATCGACATCTCGCGGTCATAGGGGTCGGCCCAGTAGTTCGGGTCGATCAGGGGGGCGGCTTTGGGGTCATTTGATGCCAGGCGAACGGTGCCCCGGCTGCGGGGTCGGAGGAAGGCGGAGTTGAGGGTGACGCCGCCTTGCGGCATGGCGGCGACGCCGGCCTCGATCCCGGAGCCGAGGCCGAGGTGGAACTGGATGTCGGGGGAGCGGGCGGAGGGGTCGGCGTACCAGAAGCCCCCCGTCTCGAAGAGGGAGGAGGCGACGGGGCCTTTGCGGGTCAGGAGGTATTGCAGGCCTGCCAGCGCCGACCAGTGCGGCTTGGCGTAGCGGTCGTAGGTGTGGGGGCCGGTGCATTCGGCGATAACAAAGAGGTCGAGGTGGTCTTGCAGGTTCGCGCCCACTTGCGGGCGGTCGAGGACGACTGGGATGCCGAGGCGGGTGAGGTCGTCGGCGGGGCCGATGCCGGAGAGCTGCAGGAGGCGGGGGGAGCCGATGGCGCCGGAGGAGAGGATGACTTCGGTGCTGGCCCGGTGGGTGGTTTCACTGGTTTCGACGCCGACCGCCCTGCCCTTCTCGACCACGATCCGCAGGACCTGCTGGCCGGTCTTCACTGTCAGGTTCGGGCGGCCGAGGGCGGGCTTCAGGAAGGCGGTCGAGGTAGAGGAGCGGCGATACCAGCGTTGGGTCAGCTGGTAGTAACCGAGGCCGTCCTGGGTTTCGCCGGTGAAGTCGCGGTTCCTTGGGATGCCGATCTCGGCCCCGGCGGCGAAGAACGCCTCACAGATCGGCAGGGGCGCGCGGGGTTGGCTGACGCCGAGGGGGCCGTCCTTGCCGTGGTAGCGGTTGTCGTGGGTGTCGTTGTGTTCCGACTTGCGGAAATAGGGGAGTACGTCGTCATACCCCCAGCCGGGGCAGCCCATCTGGCGCCAGTCGTCGTAGTCCTGCGCGTTGCCCCGGGTGTAAAGCTGCGCGTTGATCGAGGAGCCGCCGCCGATGACCTTCGCCTGGGTGTAGCGGATCTGCATGCCCTGCATGTGGCGCTGCGGCACGGTCTGCCAGCCCCAGGAGCCGATGCCCTTGGTCATCTTCGCGAAACCTGCGGGGAGGTGGTAGAACGGGTGGCGGTCGCGGCCCCCAGCTTCCAGGAGGAGGACCTTTGCCGACGGGTTTTCTGTCAGGCGGGCGGCGAGGACGCAGCCTGCCGATCCGCCACCGATGATGATATAGTCGTAGGTCATTGCATTCCCGCCGTTTGCCATCCCTCGTCCAAGTGTCGATGAAGCGCCTCCCCTCCCCCGCGTGGGGAGGGGCTGGGGGTGGGG
>JBGSVS010000455.1:0-1994 GCA_041752895.1 Tabrizicola sp. | reverse complement strand
CACACGCCGGCGGGACCAGATCGCGGAACGCCACTGACCGCCCGATGCACGGTTCAAACGGCCGGGTAAGGACTGAAACGCGCTTTGCAGGATTCTGCGCCTGGACGGCGCGACCCTGTCGCCCGGAACGTGCAGATGCCGGGCGATCCGGAGTGCGCCGATACGATCCGCCACGATGCCCGTCCTGACATCCCTTCATGGCTGGCGACGAAGGCCGTCAACCTGGCGTCGGAGCATGGGGGGGCCGGTGCCTGTTGCGATACAGGTCCAAGACTATCACGTCGCGCGCTATCAGAGCCGCGCATGGCTCAGACCTCGCAGGCCGCTGTGACGTTCATGGAGGATTTCAACAGCAACCGTGTTGATTTTCATCCAGAACTGAGCCGGTTTTTTCACCGAGAAGTGAGCCACCTCTGATTATGGATTTCGGTTCATGCTGGGGTCAAGGGTGGGTTTGTCTCCTTCTTTTTTCGGGCTGCGGCGGCTGAGCTTGCCTTGAAGCGGAAGCTGTCGTTTCCGGTTTCAAGGATGTGGCAGCGGTGGGTGAGGCGGTCGAGCAGCGCGGTGGTCATCTTTGCGTCGCCGAAGACCGTGGCCCATTCGCTGAAGCTAAGGTTCGTGGTTATGACGACGCTGGTGCGTTCGTAGAGCTTGCTCAAGAGGTGGAACAGCAGGGCCCCGCCCGATGCGCTGAAGGGCAGATAGCCAAGTTCATCCAGGATCACGAGGTCGAGCTTGGTCAGGCCTTCGGCGATTTGCCCGGCCTTTCCCTTGGCTTTTTCCTGTTCAAGGGCGTTGACCAGTTCGATGGTGGAGAAGAAGCGGACTTTCCTGCGGTGATGTTCGATGGCCTGGATGCCGAGGGCGGTGGCAACATGGGTTTTGCCGGTTCCTGGACCACCGATCAGGACCACGTTCTGGGCACTCTCCATGAACTCGCAGCGGTGCAGGGTCCGGACGGTGGCTTCGTTGATCTCGCTGGCGGCAAAGTCGAAGCCTGCGAGGTCCTTGTAGGCCGGGAACCGTGCGGACTTCATGTGATAGGCAATCGATCTGACTTCACGCTCCGCCAATTCGGCTTTTAGGAGTTGCGACAGCATCGGGATGGCGGCTTCAAAGGCCGGTGCGCCCTGCTCGATCAGATCGGTCACGGCTTGGGCCATGCCATACATTTTGAGGCTGCGCAGCATGATGACCACGGCGCCGGCGGCTGGATCATGACGCATGGCGGCCTCCGGCGATCTGGGCGCGCAGACCGTCATAGCGTTCGACATTGGCCTTGGGTTCGCGATGCAGCGCCAGTGCCTGTGGCGTATCCAGCGGTGGCCCACCGACCACCTTGCCGTCGATCAGGCGGTGCAACAGGTTCAGCACATGGGTTTTGGTTGGCACGCCCTCGGCCAGCGACAGCTCCACGGCAGTGAGCACGGCTTGTTCATCGTGGTGCAGCACCAAGGCGAGAATATCGACCATTTCCCGGTCACCGCCCGGTTTGCGCAGCATGTGATCCTGCAACTGTCTGAACGCAGACGGTAATTCCAGGAAGGGCGCACCGTTCCGAAGCGCCCCAGGTTTGCGTTGAACGACCGCCAGATAGTGTCGCCAGTCGTAGATCGTCTTCGGAGGCAGCTTGTGACTGCGTTGGATCACACGGGCATGTTCGCACAGGATGTTCCCCTCAGCAGCCACCACCAGCCGGTCGGGATAGATCCGCAAGCTGACAGGGCGGTTCGCAAATGATGCCGGAACACTGTAGCGATTGCGCTCAAAACTGATCAGGCACGTGGGGGAGACGCGCTTGCTCAGTTCGATGAAGCCGTCAAACGCGTCGGGCAGCGGCATCAGGGCCGCCTGCTCTTCGGCCCAGACATCGGCGATGGTGCCGGGCTGCTTGCCATGGGCGGTCTGTCGCCACAACGCGAGGCAACGCTGCTCCAGCCAGGCGTTCAGCGCGGCAAGGTCTGGAAAGTCCGGCATCCCTTGCAACATTTGGT
>JBGSVS010000454.1:0-1606 GCA_041752895.1 Tabrizicola sp. | reverse complement strand
GCGGCGCTGGAGCTGCTGGCGCTGTGCGGGGAACGGGCGGCGGGGATGGTCTCGGCTTTCGAGCTGATCGGGCGGATGGGGTTCGACTTCTTGGCTGAAGCGGGGTTTCCCTTGCGCGCGCCGTTCGATCCGGTGCCGGACTGGCTGGTGCTGCTGGAACTGGAACTGCCTGCAGGGCTTGAGGCAGAGGCAACGATGGCCGGGCTTTATGAGGCCGCTGCCGAGGCGGGGCTGGTGACGGATGGGGTGATCGCGACGTCAGAGGCGCAGGCCGCCGAGCTTTGGGCGCTGCGCGAGACGATCCCGCTGGCGAACCGGAAGGTGGGGGCGGTGTCGAGCCACGACATCTCGCTGCCGTTGTCGGCGATCCCGGGGTTCATCGAGGAGGCCCCCCGCGCGATTGCGCCCTTGGGCGCGTTCCGGGTGAACTGCTTTGGCCATCTGGGCGACGGGAACCTGCACTGGAACGTCTTTCCGGCGCGGGGCCACGGGAAGGATGAGCATGAGGGCGTGCGGGATCAGGTCAAGACGCGAGTGCATGATCTGGTGCATGGTTTGGGCGGGTCGGTCGCGGCCGAGCATGGCGTGGGGCGGCTGAAGGTCGCGGATCTGGCGCGCTACGCCGACCCGGGAAAGCTGGCTGCGATGCGGGCGATCAAGGCGGCGCTGGACCCGGCGGGGATCATGAACCCGGGCGCGGTGCATGCTCTTAAATGAAACATCCCCGCCGCAGGGAACCTGCGACGGGGTGCTTTGGGGGGTGTGTGGAACACGCTTTGGGTAGAAGCGCGGTCAGGGTGGGTAGCCCTGACAAGCACAGGTCTAGAGTGATTCTCTTTCAAGACGGTTAACGGGAAAGGGCCTTGCCGAACGCGACGCCGATTTCTTCGAAGAAATCGGTCCGGAGTTTTCGAAAACTCCGGTTGCGCGCGCTGTCAAAGCCCCTCGAACGCGCACAGGGCGTGGACGTCCATCCCCATCGATTCGAGTTTCTTGCGGCCGCCAAGATCGGGCAGGTCCACCACGAAGGCGCAGCCCACGACCTCGGCCCCCAGGCGTTCGATCAGGCGAATTCCAGCCTCGGCGGTGCCCCCGGTGGCAAGAAGGTCATCGACCAGAAGCACCTTTTCGCCCGGCTGCATCGCGTCGTCATGCACTTCGACCACCGCCTCGCCATATTCCAGCTTGTAGGCTTGGGAAATGGTCTGGCCGGGGAGTTTTCCCTTCTTGCGGATCGGGACAAAGCCGGTGGACAACTGGTGCGCCACTGCCCCGCCGAGGATGAAGCCCCGCGCCTCAAGCCCCGCGACCTTGTCGATCCGCATGCCCGCGTAGGGGGCGAGAAGCTGGTCGACGCACATCCGGAAGCCGCGCGGATCGGCAAAAAGCGTGGTCACGTCGCGGAAGAGGATGCCTTCATGCGGGAAGTCGACGATGGTGCGGATGTAGTCCTTGACGGTCTTTCTGGGGGTCATCGTGGGTTCCTTCAAAGCACCCGACCGGCGACGGCGTCGAGTTTGGCGAGGAGGTCGGGGTCGCGCTTGTCGGGGGCGGTCATCAGGGCGTGGGTCAGAGCGCGGTCACAGCCGTGCGGGCAGGGCTGGCG
>JBGSVS010000453.1:0-4962 GCA_041752895.1 Tabrizicola sp. | reverse complement strand
AGTTGCCCGAACCCCGCGCTGGCCGGGCTGGTCGAGTCCCGTGGTCTGGGCATCTTGCGCGCGCCAGTGCAACAGACCGCCACGCTGACGCTGGCGGTGGACCTGGCACAGCCAGAGCCTGACCGACTGCCGCCGTTCCGCAAGGTCACAATCCTGGGAATTCCGCTGTCCCTTGTGCTGCAAGTGCAAAATGACCATTTTCCCGACGCCCTGATGCTTTATCTTCGCCATGGACGTCAGGCATGACGCTGACGGGACCGGACCATGAAATCTGAAGTGACCCTGGATCATCACCTCGTCTTTGTGACCGGCCCCTCGGGCGCCGGGCGGACGACGGCGATCCGCGTGCTGGAGGATCTGGGCTATGAGGGGATCGACAACATCCCCCTTTCGCTGGTGCCGCGTCTGGTCGATGGCTCGCCGCTGGGCCGGCCGATTGCGCTGGGCCTGGATGTCCGCAACCGGGATTTCAACACCACCTCGCTGATCGAGCTGATCGACAAGCTGACCCGTGACCCCAGGGTCGATCTTGAGGTGCTGTATCTGGATTGCGCACCCTCGGTCCTGATCCAGCGCTTTTCCGAGACGCGGCGGCGGCATCCGCTGGCCCCGGACGAGACCCCGGCGCAAGGTGTGGAACGCGAGATCGATCTTCTGGCGCCGATCCGGGTCAGGGCGGATCACCTGATCGACACGACGGAACTGACACAGCACGACCTGAAGGCCGACATCGCGCGCCGGTTTGATCCGCGGACGACGGGGCGGCTGTCGGTCTCGGTCCAGTCCTTCAGCTACAAGCGCGGGGTGCCGCGTGGCATGGACATGATCTTCGACTGCCGGTTCCTCGCGAATCCCCACTGGCAGGCGGCGCTGCGGCCGCTGGATGGGCGCGATCCGGAGGTCGAATCCTTTGTCCGCGCCGACCCCCGCTTTGCCGAGTTCTTCCAAAGGGTGAGCGAGCTTCTGCTCTTTCTCCTTCCAGCGCATGTGGATGAGGGCAAGGCGCATCTGGCCATCGGCTTTGGCTGCACCGGCGGGCAACATCGGTCGGTCGCAATGGCGGAAATGGTCGGTTCAGTGCTTGCGGAAGCCGGATGGCCAGTGTCAAAACGGCACCGGGAACTGGAACGGAAGGCTGCGGTGCAGCCGTCCGAGACAACGAAGGTAAGCATCGCTTGATCGGGATCGTGATCGTGGCACATGGCGGCTTGGCGCGGGAGTATCTCTCGGCGGTCGAGCATGTCGTGGGCCGGCAAGATGGGGTCCGGGCAATCTCGATCGAGGACGACCACGACCGCAGCGCCAAGCAGGCGGAAATCTGCGAAGCCGCCGATTCCGTCGACACCGGGCAGGGCGTGGTCCTGGTGACCGACATGTTCGGGGGGTCCCCGTCGAACCTGTCGCTTCCGGCCTGTGCCATGTCGGGCCGCCGGATCCTGTATGGCGCGAACCTGCCGATGCTGATCAAGCTTGCCAAGTCGCGCGACCTGGGTGTTCCTGAAGCTGTGGCGGCCGCACTGGATGCCGGGCGCAAATATATCAACAGTCTGGACCTCGGCAGCGGGGCCTGAAGGGCAGGATGACCAGCCGCAGCTTTCGCATCGTGAATGAGAAGGGCCTGCATGCCCGCGCCTCGGCCCGCTTCGTCGAGGTGGTCGAGGCGCATGACGCCCGCGCCATGGTCGCCAAGGACGGGATGGAGGTTTCGGGCGATTCCATCATGGGCCTTTTGATGCTGGGTGCCTCACGCGGGACCACGATTGACGTCGCGTGTCAGGGAGCCGAAGCGGAGAAACTCGCCGATGCGTTGGAGGCATTGGTTGCGGCGCGCTTCGGAGAGGACTATTGAGCGAAGGAGCCCGGACTCGTTCCGGGCAGCAGTTGGGGACTGCCGCTTCGTGACCGACCACAGCCAGATCGCCGCCGAAGTGACGCCTGTTGCCGTTGATCCGGCGGGGCGCAAGTACGACATGCGCCGGCTGTCCTATGCCGGCACGTTCAAGAACCCGTTCAAGGTCCTGTCGATCCGCGCGCTGGAATGGCTGACCGCGAAGGTCCAGCTGCTGCGCCTGATCCGCAGCTTTGAAAAGTCGGGCGCCCCGCACGGCGCGCCGTTCTGGCCCAAGGCGATCCGCCACATGGGCATCACGATCCAGACCCCGCCCGAGGAAATCGCGCTGATACCGCCGACCGGGCCGCTGGTCGTCTGTTCGAACCACCCCTCGGGGCTGGTGGACGGGATGGTCCTGGCCGAGATGGTCAACCGCGTGCGGTCCGACTTCAAGATCCTGACCCGTTCGCTGCTGACCGGCATCCCCGAAGTCGAGGAGTTCATGATCCCCGTCCCCTTCCCGCACGAGGACAACGCCCGCGAGCTGGGCCTGCAGATGCGGGACGAGACGATCAAGCACCTGAAAGCCGGGGGGGTCATCATCCTGTTCCCGGCGGGCAAGGTCGCGATGTCCGAAGGCTGGTGGGGCCCGGCCGTGGAAAGCGAGTGGAACGTCTTCACCCACAAGATCGTCAAATCCTCCGGGGCGACGATCCTGCCGGTCTACTTCCCGGGCCAGAACTCTCGCCTGTTCCAGATCGCCAACCAGGTGTCGGATACGGTGCGGCAGGGGCTGCTGCTGTACGAGATCAAGCGGTGTCTGTTCAAGCCTACCCGTCCCGTGATCGGTGCGCCGATCCCGGCGGAGGAGCTGAAGAAGTGGGAGGGGAACCCACGGGGGTTCCTGGCCTGGCTGCGGGAGCATACGCTGGCGCTCAAGAATGGTGCGTGAAATCACGTACCCTACACTTGACGCAATGGCCGCAGGATTTCCCTAGCGAATGTCCGCTTTCGAAACCTCGACGGCAACGATCCGCTTCTTTGGCGACAGTCTTGATCCTGATGAGATAACGATCAGGCTGGGGTGCTCTCCGTCCAACAGCGCCCGGATTGGCGAGGAGAGTGTCGGGAAGAAGACTGGTCAGCGGCTTACAGCGAAGACCGGCCGTTGGTTGTTGTCGAGTCCAGACAAGAAGCCTGCAAACCTTGACGTGCAAATCCAGGAATTGCTGGCGCAGCTCACATCCGACCTTAGTGTGTGGCGCGAGTTGACCTCTCAGTGTAGCGCGGACCTATACTGCGGCTTGTTCATGGCCAGTGGGAACGACGGGGTCAGACTCTCTGCTTCAACGCTCTTTGCACTCGGAAGTCGGGGGCTGGAGATTTGTCTGGATGTCTACGACCCGTCGGAGGACTGACGCCGAAGTCTCACCGCGTCGGCACCGGCACCTCGCCCCGGTAGTCGTAGAACCCCCGCTGAGTCTTGCGGCCCAGCCAGCCAGCCTCGACATACTTCGTCAGCAAGGGGCAGGGCCGATACTTGGTATCCGCCAGCCCCTCGTGCAGGACGTTCATGATCGAGAGACACGTATCCAGCCCGATGAAATCCGCCAGTTCCAGCGGGCCCATCGGGTGGTTCGCGCCCAGTTTCAGCGACTCGTCGATCGACTTCACTGACCCCACGCCTTCGTAAAGCGTATAGACCGCCTCGTTGATCATCGGCATCAGGATGCGGTTGACGATGAAAGCCGGGAAATCCTCGGAGCTTGACGCGGTCTTGCCCAGCTTGCGCACCACTTCGTGCAGCGTTTCCCAAGTCTCCTGATCGGTGGCGATGCCGCGGATCAGTTCGACCAGCTGCATCACCGGGACCGGGTTCATGAAGTGGAAGCCCATGAACTTTTCCGGCCGGTCGGTGCGGGAGGCGAGGCGGGTGATCGAGATCGACGAGGTGTTCGAGGTCAGGATTGTTGTCGGCTTAAGGTGCGGCAGGAGGTCCTCGAAGATCGCCTGCTTGACCGTCTCGCGTTCCGTCGCGGCCTCGATGATGAGGTCGCATTGCCCCAGATCGGCGAGTTTCAGCGTGGTCTTGATCCGCTCCATCGCGGCGCGTTTGTCGGCGGGCATCACCTTGCCGCGTGTGACCTGGCGTTCGATGTTCTTCTCGATGGTGGCAAGCGCCTTTGCAAGACCGTCTTCCGAGATGTCGTTCATCAGCACGCTGTAGCCCGCCAGCGCGAAGACATGGGCTATGCCGTTGCCCATCTGCCCGGCGCCCACGACGCCCACCAGCTTGATCTCCATCGCCCGCACCTCCATCTGTCGCCTAGGGTTATGCCTGCCCCGTCCGGCCCGCGCAAGGAGCGGGCAAACTGCGGGGCCTTTTACGCAACGGCCCGATTTTAGCCATTCGGCAACCACTCTGGGCCAGGCTTTGCGGCGGGTAGACTGTTATCGGGTGGTGGGATGATGCTTATGCAGGCGGGCGCGGGGGCGCTCGACTATCGACCGTGCCGTTATGGTGCGTCGAAGGTGATGTTCCGGGGGCCAAGGCGCGACCTTTCGCGCGCTTACGTCGCGGTGCTGGGCGGGTCGGGGGCCTTTGGCCGCTATGTGGCGCGGCCCTATTCCGACCTGGTTGAGGCGGCGCTGGATCGTCCCGTGGCAAACCTTGCGGCGCTGAATGCCGGGCCGGACTTCTATCTGTCGGACCCCGATACGCTGGACATCGCGGCAGGCGCGGCCGTGGCTGTGGTCCAGATCGCCGGGGCTGAGGCGCTGTCGAACCCGTTCTACACGGTGCACAGCCGCCGGAATGACCGGTTCCTTGCCGCGACGCCAGCGCTTCGGGCGCTGTATCCCCAAGTGGATTTCGCCGACATCCACTTTACCCGGCATCTGTTGCAGGTGCTGCGCCGTGCGGATGGTGAAAGCTTCGGACAGGTCGTGCAGGGCCTGCAGGCGGCATGGCTGGACCGGATGCGGGCGCTTCTGGAGCGGCTTCCGGCACAGCGGCTGCTGCTCTGGGTGACGGATGCCGCGCGGCCGGACGGACCGGATTGTGGCCCGCTGTTCATCGACCGCGCCCTGATCGATGCACTGCGGCCCGAGGTCACGGAAGTGGTCGAAGC
>JBGSVS010000452.1:0-1592 GCA_041752895.1 Tabrizicola sp. | reverse complement strand
CCCCGGCCGCCGCATGGGCCACGCCGGGGCCATTGTGGCCGGCGGCAAGGGCGACGCAGAATCGAAGATCCAGGCCATGCTCAGCGCCGGGATCGTTGTGGCCGACAGCCCGGCGGGCTTGGGCGAAGCCGTGCTGAAGGCGATCAAGGGGTAAGATGGGACCGTCGCAAACCCTGGGGCCCGGGCAATCCGGTCCCCACCACAACCGGAGGCCGTTACTGCCCGCCCGGTACCGTCCGTTTGCGCCATTCCCGGGCGGGCGCTCCCCATGATCTTCCCCACCTGGTCGCACTGCATCGCCACCCTCAACCGGATCGAGATCCTGGCCGAGGCGGTGCGCCTGTCGCTGGCCCAAAGCCTGCCGCCGATCGAGATCATCATCGTCGATGCCAGCGACCAGGTCGCCGCCCACCGCACCCAGATCGAAGAGATCTTCGCCGCCCACAAGGGTCCGACCCCCGACCTGATCTATCTGGCCAGCCCGGTCCAATCCCTGACCCACCAGCGCAACATGGCGGTCGAGCGGGCGCGGGGCGACATCCTGTTTCTCTTCGACGACGACACGCTGATGTTCCCCGACTGCGCCGAAGCGGTCATCAAGACCTTTGCCGTCGACAGCGACCGCCGGATCGCCGCGGGGATGGCATTCGCCTTGCCGCAGCCTCCCGGCCATGCCCGGGTCGACGACGACCGCAAGGCGAAGGGCAAGGTCAAGCGCGGCCCGATCTACCAAACCACGCTCGCGGCCTGGATCTGGGACAACATCTTCATGATGAACGCGACAAAGCACTTCATCCCCTACGACGACCCGCGCCGGATCGAGCCCGCCGACATGGTCTCGATCGGCCCGTTGCGCCTTCTGCGGTTGCCGCTTCTGTCCGGCTTTGCGATGTGTGTCCGGGCCGAGGTCGCGCGGAAGGAACCCTTGGACGCGGCCCTTCTGTCCTACTGCCCGGCCGAGGCCTTTGACGCCAGCTATCGCTTTTCCCGCCACGGGCTGAACGTCCTCATCGAAACCGCCCGCGTCCACCATTTCGAAGCGGCTGCCGGCCGGATCAAGCGGCGGCAGGCGACCGAGCTTGGCCTGATGAACATCGCGGCCTTCGTCGCCAAGAACAGCGCCCGGCCCGCGCGCGACATCACCTCCTACTACCTGCGCTTCCTTCGACGCCTTCTGGCCGAATTCCTGAAGGACGGCCTCAGCCGCCGCTTCACCTTCCCCCAGGTCATGGGCGCGCTCGCTGCACTTCCCGCCACCATCGCGATCTTCCGCCACGGGCGCGACGGCTTTGACGACTGGTACCGACTGCAACAGATGCGGGTCCTGAACTGGCCCGTGCCCCCTCACGCCCCGGCCCCTGCGCCGACCCCTCTTCACCCCACAGCCAAGGGATAAGGCCATGACCGATCAATCCCCGACCGCCCAGTTCCATGCCTCGTCCTTCCTTGACGGGGCCAATGCCGACTATGTCGACCAGCTGGCAGCACAGCACGCCACCGACCCGGGCAGCGTCGACCCGCAGTGGGCCGAGTTTTTCCGCGCCCTCGGCGACAGCGAACTGGACGCCAAACGCGCCGCATCCGGCCCGTCC
>JBGSVS010000451.1:0-18806 GCA_041752895.1 Tabrizicola sp. | reverse complement strand
CGCCAGCGACCCCAGCTCATCCACCGCCCGCAGCACATCCCGTGCCCGCAGCGCGAAATCCTCGCCCAGCGCCGTGAGACTGATCTGCCGCGCCCCCCGTTCGACCAGCGGCGCGCCAAGGATATCCTCCAGCTCTTTCATCTGCAGCGACAGCGCGGGCTGCGAGATCGACGAGGCTTCCGCCGCCCGCCCAAAGTGGCGATGCCGCGCCAGCGCGTCGAAATAGCGCAGGTGTTTGAGGGTGATCTTTGTCATAGGCTCTACATATCGTTGCGATAGGAAAATGAAAATTCCTATTATCGGACGGGGATGCTACCGATAACGCAGAATGGGGTGCGGCGAGTCGCCCGGCGGTCAGTTTCGCGCCGGGCGCACACGGAATCTGCATCCCGCCATTCAGCCACACGAGGAGAGCAAGATGGACGGCAATGACGTTGGACGCTCGGGCAAGTGCCCGGTCATGCATGGCGCGATCACCACGACCACCCAGACGGTCACGGATTGGTGGCCGAAAACGCTGAACCTCGACATCCTGCACCAGCATGACACCAAGGTTAACCCACTGACCGGGTTTAACTATCAGGAAGAAGTCAAGAAGCTGGACTTCGACGGCCTGAAACGCGACCTGCATGCCCTGATGACCGACAGCCAGGACTGGTGGCCCGCCGACTGGGGCCATTACGGCGGCCTTTTCATCCGCATGTCGTGGCATGCCGCCGGGACCTACCGCATGGCCGACGGCCGCGGCGGTGCTGGCACCGGCAACCACCGCTTTGCCCCCCTGAACTCCTGGCCGGACAACGCCAACCTCGACAAGGCACGTCGCCTGCTTTGGCCGATCAAGAAGAAATACGGCAACCGCCTGTCATGGGCCGATCTGATGGCTCTGGCCGGAACGATTGCCTACGAATCCATGGGGCTGAAGACCTTCGGCTTCGGCTTCGGGCGTGAGGACATCTGGCACCCCGAAAAGGACGTCTACTGGGGGTCCGAGAAGGAATGGCTGACCGACCAGCGCTACCCGACCAAGGAAGACCGCGCGTCCCTGGAAAATCCGCTCGCCACCGTGGTCATGGGCCTGATCTACGTCAACCCGCAAGGCGTTGACGGCAACCCCGACCCGCTGAAGTCCGCGCAGGATGTCCGCGAAACCTTCGCCCGCATGGCGATGGATGACGAGGAAACCGTGGCGCTCACCGCAGGCGGCCACACGGTCGGCAAGGCGCATGGCAACAACAATGCCGCCCTGATCGGCCCGGAACCGGAAGGGGCTGCGCTGGAAGAAGGCGGGCTTGGCTGGAACGTGCATTCGACCCGCTCCATCGGCCGCGACACGATCACCTCGGGCATCGAAGGCGCCTGGACCACCCACCCGACGAAATGGGACGGCGGCTATTTCGATCTGCTGCTGAAGTATGACTGGGAACTGGTGAAGTCCCCGGCAGGTGCCTGGCAGTGGCAGCCGATCAACATCGCGCCGGAAGACATGCCGGCCGACGTCGAGGACCCGTCCATCCGCCGCATGCCGATGATGACCGACGCCGACATGGCGATGAAGATGGACCCGGCCTACCGCGCGATCTCCGAGCGTTTCGCCAAGGATCAGGCCGCGTTCAGCGACGCCTTCGCCCGCGCCTGGTTCAAGCTGACCCACCGCGACATGGGCCCGAAGGTCCGCTACCTGGGCCCCTGGGTGCCGCAGGAAGACCTGATCTGGCAGGACCCGGTCCCGACCGGCTCGACCGCCTGGAACGTCGACGCGGTGAAGGCGAAAATCGCCGCTTCAGGCCTTTCGGTCAGCGATATGGTCACCACCGCCTGGGATTCCGCCCGCACCTTCCGCGGCTCGGACAACCGAGGCGGGGCGAACGGAGCCCGCATCCGTCTGGCTCCGCAGAAAGACTGGGAAGGCAACGAGCCCGCCCGTCTGGCGCGCGTTCTGTCGGTTTTGGAGCCCATCGCCAAGGAAGCCGGAGCGTCCCTCGCCGACGTCATCGTCCTTGCGGGCAACGTGGGTGTCGAGCACGCCGCGAAAGCCGCAGGCATTGACGTCAAGGTCCCCTTTCACGCCGGTCGCGGCGATTCCACGGATGCCGAGACGGATGCCGACAGCTTCTCGGTCCTCGAACCCTTGGCCGACGGCTTCCGCAACTGGATGAAGAAGGACTACGCGGTGTCTGCCGAGGAGCTTCTCCTCGACCGCGCGCAACTCATGGGCCTGACCGCGCATGAGATGACCTGCCTGATCGGTGGGATGCGGGTGATCGGCACCAACCACGGCGGCACGGCGCATGGCGTCTTCACCGACCGTGTCGGCGCCCTGACGACCGACTTCTTCACCGGCCTCACGGACATGGCCTACAAGTGGGTGCCCAAAGGCAACAACCTGTATGAGCTCACCGACCGCAAGACGGGTGCTGTGAAGTGGACGGCGACGCGGGCGGACCTGGTGTTCGGTTCGAACTCCATCCTTCGCGCCTATGCCGAGGTCTACGCCCAAGACGACAACCGCGAAAAGTTCGTCTGCGACTTCGTCTCGGCCTGGGTCAAGGTGATGGAAGCCGACCGCTTCGATCTGCGCGCCTGATCGACGCTCAATCAGGAAACGGCCCGGCAAATCTGCTGGGCCGTTTTCATCTGAATACCTGGTGCCCGCGGCCGGACTTGAACCGGCACGGCCTTGCGGCCAAGGGATTTTAAGTCCCCAGTGTCTACCATTTCACCACGCGGGCAGGCGGTGCGACCATACTGGCTGGCGGGCCCCTGGGAAACCCCTGCCTAGGGCCCGTGCAGCGATTGACACCACCTCGCCCGATTGCCCATATGGCCGCGATATTCTTCTGGAGGTGCCATGAACAAGGTCTACCCAAGCGCCGCGGCGGCCCTCGACGGGCTTTTGCATGACGGCATGCTGATTGCGGCCGGCGGCTTCGGCCTTTGCGGCATCCCCGAACTTCTTATCGCGGCGATCCGCGACGCGGGCACGAAGGGCCTCACCGTTGCCTCGAACAACGCAGGCGTCGATGGATTTGGCCTTGGTGTCCTGCTGGAGACCCGGCAGGTCAAGAAGATGATCTCGTCCTACGTGGGCGAGAACGCCGAATTCATGCGCCAGTATCTGAGTGGAGAGCTTGAGCTGGAATTCAACCCGCAAGGCACGCTCGCCGAGCGGATGCGGGCAGGCGGCGCGGGCATCCCGGGCTTCTATACCGCCACGGGCGTGGGCACAGTGATCGCCGAGGGCAAGGAACACCACGTCTTCGACGGCCGCACCTACATCCTGGAACGCGGGATCGTGGCGGACCTGTCGATCGTCAAGGCCTGGAAGGCGGACCCGTCGGGCAACCTCGTCTTCCGCAAGACCGCGCGGAATTTCAACGTCCCTGCAGCCACTTGCGGGAAAACCTGCATTGCCGAGGTCGAGGAAATCGTGCCGCTGGGCAGCCTTGACCCTGACAGCATCCACCTGCCGGGGATCTACGTCCACCGGATCGTCACAGGCACCCACGAAAAGCGCATCGAACAGCGGACTGTCCGCAAACGGGAGAACGCATGATGAGCGACGTCAAAGGCTGGGACCGCAACGGCATGGCCGCCCGCGCCGCGCAGGAACTGCAGGACGGGACCTACGTCAACCTCGGCATCGGCATCCCGACGCTGGTGTCGAACTATATCCCCAAGGGCGTGAATGTGACCCTGCAGTCCGAAAACGGGATGCTGGGCATGGGGCCCTTCCCGTTCGAGGGCGAGGAAGACCCCGACCTGATCAACGCAGGCAAGCAGACGATCACCGAACTGCCGCAGACCGCCTATTTCGATTCTGCACAAAGTTTCGCGATGATCCGCGGCGGCAAGATTGCCATGGCGATCCTGGGCGCGATGGAAGTGGCCGAAAACGGCGATCTCGCGAACTGGATGATCCCCGGCAAGCTCGTGAAGGGCATGGGCGGGGCGATGGACCTGGTGGCGGGCGTCGGTCGCGTGGTCGTCGTGATGGACCACACGTCAAAGCATGGCGAGTCCAAGGTCTTGAAATCCTGCACACTTCCGCTGACCGGCAAGGGCGTGGTCAACCGGATCATCAGCAACCTCGGTGTCCTCGACGTCACCCCGAAGGGCTTGCACATTGTTGAACTCGCCCCCGGCATCACCGAAGCCGAGCTTCGCGCCGCGACCGAGGCGACCATCGTCTGACCATACCGCCATCGCGGCACCGTCGCCGGACATGCGCCGACTCCGGCGCGGGTCGACGCATCGCGGGGACTGCGGCTTAAGGGTCGTCTTCGTCTAAAGCCCGGCGATATCGCTGCGGAAGATGCAGGGGTCGGTCACCAGAAGCGGCGGGCTGACGCATAGCCCCTGCGCCACCTGCCAGGCCGCCAGCACCTTCGGCACATAGTCCCGCGTCTCGGCATAAGGCGGCACGCCCTTGTTCGCCTCGACCGCGCCCTCGCCTGCGTTGTAGGCAGCAAGAACCAGCACCGGGTCATTGTCGAACCGGTCCATCAGCCAGTCGAGGTAGGCCACCCCGCCCTTGATGTTCTGCACCGGATCCGTCGAATCCGTGACGCCGAACCGTTCCGCCGTGGCCGGGATCAGTTGCATCAGCCCCACGGCGCCCGCATGGCTGACCGCGTCGGACTGTCCAGCACTTTCGATGCCGATCACCGCCAGCACCAGTGCGGGCGAGACATTGGTGTCCAGCGTCGCGCGCAGGATATCCTTGCCGTACTTCTCCGACACCTCCTGCATGTGCTGCATCCGTGGCGCGCGGACCACCGTGCCGTCCGGTCCCTGCGACAGCGTTGCCAGCGCCAGCTCGAACCGGTCGGCCTTGGCCTCGATCCCGGCCGGCACCGAGTCCCAGTACCAGTCGTAGGATGAAGCTGGCGGTGCTGTCGCGACCTCGGTCCCCTGTTCGACAGGTTTTGGCTCCTCAAGCCCGTGATCGGGGTCCGGATCGACCTTCGGCAGGGCCGCCAGATAGCGCGCCTGTTCCTCCGGATCGATCTGCACGGTGATCCGTTTGCCCGGAAGGCCTTCGCCCACCTTCACCCGTTTGAACGACGTGCCTTCTGCGTCAGCCGCAAATGGCACGACAACGCAGAGAATCGCTGCGGTCCAGGAAATTGTCTTCGACATGTTCGGGCCTGCTCGCCTCGTTGTTTTGAGGAAGAATCGCAGGTTCCGCAGGGCACGACCAGAACTTTCGGCCCCCAATCATGGCAATTCTGCCAGAATTGACCGAAAAACCACGGCATAGCACCCAAGGATGAAGACAAACCTAACATTTCTTTTCTTTGTTTTCTGACGCTTATCGGCGCCACGCCAGATTTCTTTGTAGGCCTGAAAAACTTCGAGTCTCGTCCAAACTGCTGCCACGTTTGGGGGGCTTTATATGTCCATACCGAACGAAGACGGCAGCGAGGCTGACCAGATCGAAGCGGTTGAGTGAAACGTAGACACCTTAACAAAGGAACTGATCATGACCAAGTTTTCCGCTTTCCTGAACGACGAAGCTGGCGCCGTGACCGTTGACTGGGTCGTCCTGACCGCAGCCATCGTCGGCCTGGGCCTCCTGGTTTTCAACTTCGTTCGTCCGGCCGTTTCGAACCTCGCTGCCGGCATCGGCACCGAGCTCGGCGACGCTCAGGCTTGCATGGCGGCCAACGGCCAGGGCGCTGCTTGCCAGTAAGCTGACCAGCCAACGACAAAAGCTGGCCGCGCGAAAGCGCGGCCAGTTTCTTTTTGGCAGACCCATACCCAGCGCCATTTCGGCCAGGCGGCGGAAGGACCTCCAGTTCGTCCCTGACTCTCACTGATCGACTTCTTCTCGCCTGGAATCCAGTCGGCCACCATATTTGGGGTGGCCAGGGGCATGTGGATCGAGATATCGCCCTCACAGTCCTGCCCAAGCCGCACTTTTTCTGCTTCATCCCCTTAAACTTCCAGCGAAGCACAAATTCCTGCCATGATTGCAAGGCCAAATAGGCCCATACGGAACGACTCTCGGATCAAGCGAGTGTCGAACCGGTGAAATGACAGATGAATGCTCTACAAGGGAACATTACCAATGACCAAGCTTTCTGCCTTCCTCAAAGACGAGGCCGGCGCCGTGACCGTCGACTGGGTGGTTCTGACCGCCGCGATCGTCGGCCTGGGCCTCATCGTCTTCACCTTCGTCCGGCCGGCCGTTTCGAACCTGGCTTCTGGCATCGGCACCGAACTTGGCGATGCACAGGCCTGCCTGCTGAGCGCCGACACGATCACCTGCTGATCCTGATCCTCCAAACTGACGGCCGCACTCGATTGGGGGTGCGGCCGTTTGCTTTTCGCAATCTGCTTGGCGGTGCCTTCTCCCAAAATGACCGACATCCGTTAAACTTTCGCCGCATTCGGCCGTCATTGTCGCGGTAATGGAACCTGTCCACGGTCCAGACACCCGGCTTCAGTCCCGCCGGGTTACGGGCGTGGCACTACTGGAATCGCCGGGCCGTCAAAGCAAGAATATGGGTGGCCCCAGAATGAAGAGGTTGAGATGAGAGCAGTATTCGCGTTGGTCCTTGTCGTTGGCATGGCTCTCGCCGGCGTGGCGGTTTACATGATCCAGGGCTACATGGCCGACCTGGAAGGCGCGCTTCGCAAGGAACAGGCGTTCAACGCCAAGGCCGGTAAGCTGGTCGAGGTCTTTGTTTTCGCCAAGCCGAAGAAATATGGCGATCCCTTGGCCGAAGACGATGTCGTCGCGATCTACTGGCCCGAAAAGAACCTGCCTGAGACGGTCTTCCGCGACAAGGCTGTCCTGTTCCCGGAAGGTGCGGACGGACCGCGCTATATCATGCGCTCAACCGAAGCCTTCGAGCCGGTTCTGTCCACCCGCGTCACCGAACCGGGACAGCTGGCCAGCCTGACCTCCAAGCTTGAAAAGGGCAAGCGTGCCTTCGCGATCAAGGTGGGCACCAACTCGGGTATTTCGAACTTCGTCAAGCCCGATGACTATATCGACATCCTCTGGACCGGCGGTGTCTCGGGCGTCGAGGGCGGCATGACCCGGCAGATCGAAAGCGCAGTCCTGGTGATTGCGGTCGACAACCTTCTGAACGAGGGCCAGACGACGTCGGACACTGTTGCCCAGACGGTGACGGTTGCGGCGACGCCGGAACAGGTTGCGCGGCTTGCGCAGGCCCAGGCGACCGGCAAACTGACGCTGTCACTGGCTGCGGATGCCACGGAGATTGTCGAGGGCACGATCGAGACCGACACCAACACGATGCTCGGCATCGTCGAAGAGGTGGTCGCCCCCGAAATCATCATCGAAGAGAAGAAGAAGTGTTACGCCAAGCAGCGCAGCGGTGGTCAGCTCGTCGAGACCGACATCGAGATCCCCTGCCAGGAATAGGGGCGACACTGCTAAACCTCTGGGGCGCGGCCACATTATCTGGGGCCGCGCCCTTTCATTTTTCCCACCTTTTGCGACCTGTTGCAGTTTATCCACATCAAGGTAGTCGCCCAAAGCATTGATTCTTGCAAAAAAACTCAGGCTACGGCATTCTCCCTCGCACAAGGGCGTTCAAGACCCAAACGAGGCGTGGTCGAAAGGGCAGATCACATGAAAACGAAACGACTCCTGGCAGCAGGATTTCTAGGTGCGGCACTCGCATCTACGGCACTTACCTCAGTCTCGGCCGAAGTTCTGCGCGTCATGCAGGGCCAGGCCTCTGAATCGCTCAACGTTCCGATGAACCGGGCCGTTGTCGTCGAAAGTGATGTTCCCTTCGCGGAGCTCTCGATCGCGAACCCGGGCATCGCGGATATCTCCACGCTGTCCGACCGCTCCATCTATGTTCTTGGCAAGGCACCCGGGCGCACCACGCTCACGCTTCTGTCGCCGGATGGGCAACTGATCTCGAACGTCGACGTGCATGTCACGCCCGACATCGCCGAATTCAAGGAGCGTCTGCAACAGATCCTCCCCGGCGAACACATCGAGGTCCGCACCGCCAACGACGGCATCGTGCTTTCGGGCCAGGTCTCCTCGACCGCCAAGCTGGACCGGGCGCTTGACCTTGCAAACCGCTACGCCCCCGAACGGGTGTCAAACCTCATGGTGGTGGGCGGGACGCAGCAGGTCATGCTGAAGGTCCGCTTCGCCGAAGTAAGCCGCACGATCTCGAAGAACTTTTCGTCCTCTCTCGCCTTGCGCGACACTGGACGTTTGCGCGGCGAATCCGGCACCTATCTCAGCGGGTCGAATGGCCTCGGCGCAGGACTTGCCCTGCGCGAGGACGTTGCCGGTGGCATCGCATTCGGCGGGTCGATCGGGGGGCTCGAATTCGAGGTCCTGCTCGAGGCGCTGGAAGCCAAGGGCATGATCCGCACGCTTGCGGAACCGAACCTGACCGCGCTGTCGGGGCAGGAGGCGAAGTTCCTCGCCGGCGGCGAATACCCTGTTCCCGTCGCACAGACCAACGATACGGTCACCGTCGAGTTCAAGCCATTCGGTGTCGAACTTAACTTTACCCCGGTGGTCGTCGATCAGGACATCATCAACCTGACGATTGACGCGGCAGTGTCCTCGATCGACCCTGCAAACGGGATCTCCGTGTCGGGCTTCGAGATCGACGCCTTCCGGCGCCGTGAAACCTCGACGACCGTGGAAATGCGCGACGGCGAAAGCTTTGCCATCGCGGGCCTTCTGCAGGACGACTTCCGCGACTTGAACTCGCAATTGCCATGGGTCGGCGATATCCCGATCCTTGGTGCGCTGTTCCGCTCGTCGGAATACCAGCGGGCGCAGACCGAACTCGTGATCATCGTCACGCCGCATCTCGTCACTCCGGTGGCGGGCGAGGCACTGGCGCTGCCGACCGATCGGGTCCGCATCCCCACCGAACGGGAGCTTTTCCTCTTCGGCGACGTGGCGAAGAGCCCCAAGAAGGGTGCTGCAGCCGAAGTTGCCCGGCAGGACTTCAGCTCCTCCTACGGCTATGTGATGGAGTAAGGAGATGACGAAAATGCTTCCCAAACTCCTCGCGGCCACGGCCCTTCTGGCCCTCACCGCTTGCGGCGATACCTCGACCTCCTGGGACCGTGAGCTTGGCTCTGAAGTCGACAAAGGGGCGTTCGGCAACGCCACGATGAACAACACGCTCATCCAGTCGGGCGAGTTGTCCTACACCGTGGCCCTGGCCGAACGCTTCGCTGCCGAAGTGCCGGACACGATCAACTTCGCCTTCAACAGCGCCGAGCTGTCGGACGAAGCCCGATCGATCCTCAAACAGCAGGCGACCTTCATCCGGCAGTTCCCCGAGGTCCGCTTCCGCGTCTTCGGGCACGCAGACAAGGTCGGCTCGAACGGCTACAACCAGCGTCTCGGCCTGCGTCGGGCGCAAGCCGCGGTGGCCTACCTGACCTCGCAAGGGATCAGCCGCTCACGGCTTGAGGCAGTCGTGTCCTACGGCGAAACCCGCCCGCTGATCGCGACGAACGAGGCGGAGGTTCGCAACCGCCGCACGGTGACCGAGGTGTCGGGTTTCGTGAAGTCGCATCCGCTGGTCCTCAACGGAAAGTATGCCGAGATCATCTGGCGCGACTATGTTCTGAGCGGCGTCAGACCGCACTCGGGCCAGCAAGCCGACGCCGGGGGCGATGGCGGCTGATACGTCGACATTCTTCCAGAAAAGAGGCCGGGCCCAGTGCCCGGCCTCTTCGTTTCCAGAATCGTCATAATCCCAGAAACAGGCCCTTTTAGCCCAATTATCGCCACCATTCTTGAACAAGGTCCGACAGATGAGATGAGTTTTGGGGCCTGACGTCCCAAGAGTTGCCGCCAAACAGTTCGTTCAGCTAAGCTCTTGGATTTATGTAGTAAATGCCCCGCACCGAAAGGACCTGACGCGAGATGACGAGCAAAGCCACAGTTCAGAGCGATCCAGCGCCGATCCTCGCCTGCACCATTTCCCGGGACGTGCAGCGATTCGATCTTCTGATCGACGACATGGAACAAGAGCTCGGCGAAGCCTGGGGCGACCTCAATTTCGAGGACGCGCTGGTCTTTCTCAAGCAGCCCGACAGCACCGGAATGCAGTTCGTCGCCATCGCCGTCGACTCCGAGGACGAATCCGAACTGTCCAAGATGAACGACGTCATCAAGGCGGCGAAGGCCAAGAAGATCAGGGTTCTCCTGATCGCCAATCAGGTCAGCCCTTCGGTGCTGTACCAGATGCAGAAGCTTGGCGCCGACGACTTTGTGCCCTACCCGCTGCCCGAAGGCGCGCTGCACGACGCAATCGAGCGTCTGCGCAAGCCCGTCCCGGTGATGCCCGATGGCTACGACCCCGAAACCGGCCTGTTCAACCCGGTCTTCAAGGCCAAGGGCGACCGCAATGGCGTCATCCTGCCGGTGCACGGCATGGCGGGCGGTGTGGGCGCCACGACCTTCGCTGCGAACCTCGCGTGGGAGCTGTGCCTGATTCCCGAAACCGAAGGCATGCGCGTCTGCGTGATCGATCTCGACCTCCAGTTCGGGTCGGTCGCGACCTATCTCGACCTGCCCCGGAAAGAGGCGGTGCTTGAAATCCTCACCGACACCGCAGGGCTCGACGCCGATTCGCTGATCAAGTCCATGCTGACCTTCAACGAAAAGCTGCACGTCTTTACCGCGCCCGCCGACATGTTGCCGCTGGAAGTCGTGTCTCCGGAAGACATCGGCCGCATCCTCGACACCGCGCAAGCTAACTTCGACTTCGTGATCGTCGACATGCCCTCGGCCGTTGTCGCCTGGACCGAGGCCGTCCTGACCCGGTCGCACGTCTACTTTGCGCTTCTCGAACTTGACCTGCGCTCGGCCCAGAACATCCTGCGCTTCATCCGCGCCCTGAAAGCCGAAGCACTGCCGCATGACAAGGTGCGCTACGTGCTGAACCGCTCGCCCAAATTCACTGACCTCAGCGCCAAGGCACGGGTCAAGCGCATGGCCGAAAGCCTCGACATCGACATCGAAGTGCAACTGCCCGATGGCGGCGAACAGGTGACCCAGGCCAACGACCACGGGCTGCCGATCGCCGAAAGTGCAGGCAAGAACCTGCTCCGCAAGGAACTGCAAAAGCTTGCCAAGTCCTTGTACGACCTCAACAAAGCCTCCGAAACCGCCAAAGCCTGATCTAAGGGGATCGTTCCGTGTTCAGCCGCTTTCAGAAAACCACGCCCGCTGGTGCCAGCCCGACCAAGACCGGCACCGCTCCGGTCACCAAGCCGGTCGACTCGCAACAGGCCTTTGCCCAGCGCGCCAATCCGCAACCGGCCGTCCAGCAACGCGCTGCGGCCGAAGCGGTGGTCGCCGACAAGGAAAAGAAGCGCAAGGAACGCCTGACCGAACTTAAGGTCGAGATTCACAAGCGGCTTCTGGAAGACCTGAACCTCTCGGCCATCGAATCGGCGACCGAACAATCGCTGCGCGGCGAAATCGCGGCGCTGACGACCGAGGCGCTCGACGATATGTCGGTCGCCCTGAACAAGGAAGACCGGCAGGCGCTGACGCAAGAGCTTTATGACGAGGTCATGGGCCTTGGGCCGTTGGAGCCCCTGCTCAAGGACGAGACGATCAACGATATTCTCGTCAACGGGCCGAAGCGGATCTTCGTCGAACGCGCGGGCAAACTGTCCCTGTCGGACGTCACTTTCCGCGACGAACGCCACCTGTTGCGGATCATCGACAAGATCGTGTCCGCCGTGGGCCGCCGGGTCGACGAATCCAACCCCTATTGCGACGCCCGTCTGATGGACGGCAGCCGTTTCAACTGCATGATCCCGCCGATTGCGGTCGACGGCTCGCTTGTCTCCATTCGTAAGTTCAAGAAGGACAAGCTGAAGATCGAGGACCTGGTCCGCTTCGGCGCCTTCACCGAGGAAATGGCCGCCTATCTGCAGGCCGCCGTGTCCTGCCGCCTCAACATCATCGTCTCGGGCGGTACGGGTTCGGGTAAGACGACCACGCTCAACGCGCTTTCGTCCTTCATCGACAACCACGAACGCGTCCTCACGATCGAGGATACGGCCGAACTTCAGCTCCAGCAGGTCCATGTGGGCCGGATGGAAAGCCGCCCGGCCAACGTCGAAGGCAAGGGCGCCGTCAGCCAACGGGACTGCCTGAGGAACGCGCTTCGTATGCGTCCGGACCGCATCATCGTCGGGGAAACCCGGGGTGAGGAAGTCATCGACATGCTGCAAGCCATGAACACGGGCCACGACGGTTCGATGACCACGATCCACGCCAACAACCCGCGCGATGCGATCTCGCGTCTCGAAAACATGGTCGCCATGGCCGGGATCGAGATGCCTCTGAAAGCCGTCCGCAGCCAGATCGCTTCGGCTGTGAACCTGATGGTGCAGGCCAGCCGTCTGCAGGACGGGACGCGCCGCATGACCTCGATCACCGAAATCACCGGCATGGAAGGCGAGGTCATCTCGATGCAGGAAGTCTTCCGCTTCGAACGCCTCGGGGTCGAGCCTTCGGGCAAGATCATCGGTCGTTTCAACGCGACGGGCATCCGCTCGACCTATTCGGACCGCTTCCGCCAGTGGGGCTTCGACCTGCCGGCATCCATCTACGAACCGATTGTCTGACCCATGCAGATCAGTGCCGCACCCCTAATCTACATCATGATCTTCGTGGCGGTCGTCGTGATCGTCAACGGGATCTACCTGCTCGTCTTCGGAAAATCGATCAGCTTGAACAGCCGCGTCAGCCGTCGCCTGACGCTTCTGGAAAAGAACGCGAACCGCGAACAGGTCCTGGAACAGCTCCGCAAGGAGATGAACCAGCACCTGAACGCCAAGAACATCCCGCTTTACTCCATGCTGGCCAAGAAGGCGCAGCGCGCGAACATCGCCTTCTCGCCGCAAGCCCTGATCGGCATCATGGCCCTGGTGTCCGTCCTCGCCTTCCTGATGCTCTCGGTCTTCACCGGCGCCGCTTTCAGCCTGCGCGTCGTCCTCGGCATCGCCATGGGTGTCGGCGGCGTCTTCGTCTGGGTCAACCGCACCGCAAAACAGCGGATGTCGCTTCTGGAAGAACAGCTGCCTGATTCCATCGAACTGATGGTCCGCTCACTTCGCGTCGGTCACCCGTTCTCCACGGCCATCGGCATCGTTGCCAAGGAAATCCCCGATCCGCTCGGCTCCGAATTCGGCGTCATCTCGGACGAGGCCGCCTACGGCCGCGACGTGTCCGAATCCCTCAAGGCCTTTGCCGAACGGATGGACAGCCAGGACCTTCGCTTCCTGGCCGTCGCCGTGTCGATCCAGCAGCAGTCGGGCGGTAACCTCGCCGAGATCCTCGAAGGTCTCTCCAAGGTCGTCCGCGCCCGCTTCAAGCTTTTCCGCCGGGTCCGCGCGATCACGGCCGAAGCGAAATGGTCCGGCATGTTCCTGTCCGGCTTCCCGATTGCAGCACTGGTCATGATCAACGTGATCCAGCCCGACTACTACGACGCGGTCAAGGATACCTCCGCCTACATCCCGGCCGCGCTTTTCGTCGTCGTCTTCCTCATCATCAACGTCATCTACATGAAGGTGATGACCAACATTAAAGTGTAGGTCTGCTATGGAATTCATCAGCAACTTCCTGTCGGGTCTGACCGATCGTTTCGGACCGATGGCACCGCTTCTGGCCGTAGGGCTTCTCGGCTTCCTGCTCATCCTCCTCGCCTTGCCGGTGGTGATGAAGCGGCGTCGCGACCGTTTCCGCGAGCTGAAAGAGCAAGGCCCCACGGTCAAGGACAAGAAACGCGCGCTTCGCAAGACCGAAAAGGTCGACAAGCTTGAAAGGTTCGCCCAGTTCCTTGAACCGCAAAAGAAGGAAGAGCTTTCGGCCGCCAAGCTTAACTTGCTGCGGGCGGGCTATCCGGGCAAGAACGCCGTGCGGATGTTCCACGCGATCCAGTTCCTGCTCGGGATCGCCTTCCTCGTCATCGGCCTGACCATCGCCTTGGTCAAGTCGCTGTCGCAGGAAATGTCCTCGACCGACCTCATGCTGTACAGCCTCCTGCCCTGCGCCGTCGGCTATTACCTGCCGCGCTACTGGGTCAACAAGCGTGTGAACCAGCGCAAGACCGAGATCATCCAGGGCTTCCCCGACGCGCTTGACCTGATGCTTGTCTGCGTCGAGGCCGGCCAGTCGCTTGACCAGTCGATCATCCGCGTCGGTCGCGAAAGCCGTGCAGGTTATCCGGCCCTTGCCGACGAATTCGACATGGTCGCGCAAGAGGTCAAGGCCGGCAAAGAGCGGATCTCGGTCCTGAAGGACATGGCCGAACGGGTGGGGGTGCCTGATGTGGCCTCCTTCGTCACGACGATCATCCAGTCCGCCACTTTCGGAACCTCGATCGCTGATGCGCTGCGGGTCTATTCTGCCGACATGCGGGACAAGCGAATCATGCGGGCCGAAGAAAAGGCCAACATGTTGCCGACGAAACTCACGCTTGGCACTATGTTGTTTACAGTTCCACCGCTATTGGTCATTCTCATCGGGCCATCCATCCATGGTATGGTGACAATGCTGTCCGAGCTTGCGGGCGGCCTCTGACCGAACGGGACGTGACTTGCGCAAGGCTGTCGTTTTCACGATCTGCGCTGCCTTCCTTCTGGCCGGCTGCACGCCGGCCAGCGATGTTTCCCGCAACAAGCCTTACGGTGTCGACACCCGCGGCAAGGGCGTCGACGGCATCACCGTCGGCCACCGGCTGATGGAGGCGGGCGAGCATGAGCTTGCCCTCAAGGCCTACCTCCGCGGTGCCGGCGAGACCGGGATCAACGCCGATGTCCTGTCCGCCATCGGATCGGCGAACCTGGCGCTCGGGCGGCTTGGCCAGGCCGAAAAGATCCTGAACCGCGCGCTTGAACTTGATCCGAACTTCGTCCCCGCCCTGAACAACATGGGCGTCGTGATGATGGAGCAGGGCAAGACCGGCGAGGCGCGGGTCCTCTTCCAGAAGGCCTTCGCGCTCGACAGTGGCGAAACGGACTCGATCCGCGAAAATCTGATGCTCGCTATCGCGCAAAGCGAGGCGAATGTGTATGATCCTGACCAAGAACAACAAGATGGCGGGTTCCGTCTGGTCCGGCAAGAGAAGGGCAAGTTCGTACTTCTCTCCGATCTCTAGGCGGCGGCGCGTCAAACAAGAAACGAGCAGTCAACAAAAAGGACGCTGAACATGCGCCATCCGGCTTTCGTAGTGCTGTGCCTTGGCGGCGCAGTTGCCCTGTCGGCCTGTCAAAAGGATTCCGACGCACAGGTCCAAAGGGCACTCAAGGACGTCAACGTCATCGACGAATCCAACCTCAATGACGTGATGCTGACCGTGGCGGACCCCGCCGAAGCGGTCGACTACTTCACCCGCACGCTGCAAGCCAACCCCGACCGCATCGACCTGATGCGCGGGCTTGCCCGCTCGCTCACCCGGGCGCAGAAACCGACCGAGGCCGCGCAGGTCTGGCGCACGGCAGTCGCGCATCCGGAATCGACTCCGGAAGACCGGGTGATGCTGGCCGACGCGCTGATCCGCTCGAACCAGTGGCCCGAAGCCAAGGCCGAGCTGAACCAGATCCCGCCGACCCACGAAAGCTTTGACCGCTACCGGCTTGAGGCGATGGTCGCCGACAGCGACAAGAACTGGAAGAAGGCCGACAGCTTCTACGAAGTCGCCTCCGGGCTGACCACCACGCCCTCCGGTGTGCTGAACAACTGGGGCTTCTCCAAGCTGACCCGAGGTGATCCGCAGGGCGCAGAAAAGCTGTTCATGGAAGCGCTGACCTACGACCCTTCGCTGTTCACTGCGAAGAACAACCTGGTTCTCGCCCGTGCCGCGCAGCGCAAGTATGACCTGCCGGTCGTGCGGATGACCCAGACCGAACGGGCCGAGATGCTGTATTCGATGGGTCTTGCCGCCATCAAGCAGGGCGATGTCTCGGTCGGCAAGGGCCTGCTGAACCAGGCCATCGAAACCCATCCGCAGCATTTCGAGGCCGCCGTGCGCAGCCTTGAAGCCCTTGATGCCAATGTGAAAACCTGAGGCCAGAACCGATGCTTTCGCCGACCGACGCGATGATCCTTCTGGTCCCTGTGCTGCCCATTGCGATATGGGCGGCACTCTCGGACATGAAGCGGATGAAGATCCCCAATACCTCCGTCCTCGCGATGGCGGCGATCTGGCCTTTGCTTGGCTGGTATGTGGCTCCGACCCTCACGGTCTGGGCCTGGGGCTTTGCGCTGATGGCCATTGTCTTCGTGGCGGGCTTCCTTTTGTACCTGACGGGGACGTTCGGTGCGGGCGACGCCAAGTTTGCTGCCGCCATGGCCGGGATGTACGTCGGGGGCAATATCGGCGAAATCCTTCTGATCATCTTCTTTTCGATGATCGGAGCACTGGCCATCCACCGCATCCTGCGCAGCATTCCGGCGATCCGAAACGCGACGCCCGACTGGGAAAGCTGGACCAAACGGCGCTATTTCCCCTTCGGTCTGGCGCTGTCGGCAATCATCATCGTCTATCTTCTTGCCGCCATCTGGCCACAGGGCTGACACAAGTCACGTTTACGACTCAATCCCGTAAAGTTAGCTGGATTGTTTACGGAGCTTGCCGATGAACGCTGAGGCCCCGGTGTCGGGCGTGCAACCGCCGCCCTCCCCCCGCTCGCTGGATGATACCGGCCTGTCGATCATCATGATGCGGGACATCCTGCTGAAATCGATGTTCCGCACCAACCAGGCGCTGGTGTCTGCGCTGTCGAAAATCATCTGCCTGCCCGTCCCGCTCACGCAAGAGCTTGTGGACCTTGCGCGCACGCAGAAACTTCTGACCGCGATGGGGACCATGTCCGCCACGGCCAGCAATGAAATGGCCTATGAACTGACCGACGCCGGCAAGGCCCGCGCCTTGGACGCGCTTTCGCAGTCGGAATACTACGGCGCGATGCCGGTGCCGCTGCCGCAGTACCAGGTGCAGATCAAGCGCCAGTCGGTCCGTGACATCCGGCTGAACCGCGAGCAGCTTCTTTCCGGCATGGGCCATCTGATCCTGCAGCCCGACCTGATCGACAACCTGGGCCCCGCCGTGACCTCGGGCCGCTCGATCCTTCTGTACGGCCCGCCGGGCAACGGTAAGTCCTCGATCAGCCACGGCATCCGCGCCGCCCTTGGCGACAAGGTCTATGTCCCTCGCGCCATCGAATATTCCGGCCAGATCATCTCGGTCTACGACCCCATCGTCCATTCCTCCGCCGAGATGGCCGTGGACGACCCGAACAGCCTGCGCCGCACCTCGAACCGCTTCGACAACCGCTATGTCTATTGCGAGCGTCCGAGCGTGATCACCGGCGGTGAACTGTCGCTCGACATGCTCGACCTGAACTACAACCCTACCGCCCGCACCTATCAGGCACCGCTTCAGCTGAAAGCCACCGGCGGCATCTTCATCATCGACGACCTTGGCCGCCAGGCCGAACCGCCACAGAAGATCGTCAACCGCTGGATCGTGCCGCTGGAAGAATCCCGCGATATCCTTGCGCTTCAGTCGGGCGAAAAGTTCACCGTGCCCTTCGACACGCTGGTGATCTTCTCCACCAACTTCCACCCGAACCAGATCTTCGACGGCGCGGCCCTGCGCCGGATCTTCTTCAAGATCAAGATCGACGGCCCGTCACAGGAAAACTTCCTCAAGATCTTCGCCATGGTCGCCCGCAAGAAGAAGATGCCCTTGGACGAGGTGGCGCTTATGCACCTGATGAAGGTCAAGTTCCCGACGATCCAGAACAACTACGCGAACTATCAGCCGGTCTTCCTGATCGACCAGATGATCGCGGTGTGCGAGTTCGAGAACATCCCCTACCAGATGACGCCAGAGCTGATCGACCGCGCCTGGGGCAACATGTTCGTCCGCCAGGAAGAGATCTCGCACTGACCAGAGGGCCGAAAAAGTTTTCGAAAACTTTTGCAAAATCCTTCGAAGGATTTTGGGGCGTCACGCGAAAACCGTGACGCCCTTTTCCGTCACCACGGCATCCAGCCGCTGGTCGAACGCGTCCGTCGGCACCGCCTCGACCTCCTGCGCCGCAAAGGCAAACCCTACCGCCAGCACATGCCCCCGGTCGCGCAACCCGGCAAGCGTCCGGTCGTAAAACCCCCCGCCATAGCCCAGCCGATAGCCCCTCCGGTCCCAGGCGAGCATCGGCACGATCAGCACCTCGGGCTCGAACCAAGCCCCTTCCTCGGGGATCATCGCCTTGAAGGCCCCTTCCACCAGCCTGCACCCCGGCGACCATTCCCGGAACCGCAGGGGCGTCGCCTTGGCCGTGATCACGGGCACCCCAACCGGCCCCTGATGCGCCGCCATCGCCGGCAAAGGGTCAATCTCCGTCCGCATCGGCATATAGCCGGACAACACCTTCCCGCGATGCTGCGCCAGGAAATCCGCCAGAATCTCCGCCGCTTGCCCCTGCCCTGCCGCAAAAGCCCCCGCCCGCCGCGCGAAAGCCTCGGCCCGCGCCGCAGTCTTCACCTGCGTCATGTCAGCATCACCGTCGCCAGCCCCAGGAACGCCAGGAACCCGATCACATCGGTCAGCGTGATCACGAAGGTCCCGGAAGAAAGCGCCGGATCAAACCCCAACCGGTCCAGCACAAGCGGCACCAGAACCCCCGCCAGCGCCGCGACGACCAGCGTGATGACCAGAGCCAGCGCGATCACCGCTCCAAGCATCGGCGCGCCGAACAGCCCCCAGGCCGCCCCGCCCATCACCGCTGCGAAAACC
>JBGSVS010000450.1:0-1721 GCA_041752895.1 Tabrizicola sp. | reverse complement strand
GGCTGGCGAGTTGGGCCAGCATCTCGACCGTGAAGCAATTGAGCTTCGTCGGGTTGTCCAGCGTCAGCGTGGCGACGGGGCCCGCGATGTGAAGGCGGACACCCGTCATGGCTGCCACCCCATCGGGCCTTCGGAAAGGAGGGAGAGCGGCATTGTGGTGGCGGTCTCGGCGATGGAGACGCGGCCCTGGGAGGCGGCGACGATGTCGCGGGCGGGGTCAATGCCGGGCATGATTTCCGTGGCGACAAGGCCCCGGTCGGTGGAGCGGATCACGCAGCGTTCGGTGATGTAGAGGACCTCTTGCCCGGTGGCACGCGCACGGGTGCCGGAGAAGGTGACGTGCTCCACCCGGTCGACCATCTTGCAGAACTTGCCCGGCGTGGTGACGGTGAGGCCGGTGGGGGAGAGTTGGACCCCTGCCCCGGCCTCGAACCAGCCGGAGAAGACGATCTTGCGGGCATGGGCGGTGATGTCGACGAAGCCACCGCAACCGGCTGTGAGGTAGGGCTTTTTCCCAAGCTTCGAGACGTTGACGTTGCCCTCGGTGTCGATCTCCATGAAGGATAGGAACGACATGTCGAAGCCGCCGCCCTGGAAGTAGATGAACTGCTGCGGTGACGGCATGTAGCCCCAGGCGTTGGACGCACAGCCGAAGGCGAAGCCGGTCAGGGGCATCCCCCCCACGGCGCCCTGTTCGATGGCCCAGGTGACAGCCTCGGGGTGGCCTTCCTCCAAGAGGATGCGGGGGACCATGGCGCTGATGCCGAAGCCGAGGTTGGCGGTCATGCCCCCGCGCAACTCCATCGCGGCGCGGCGGGCGATGACCTTTTCGACGCCCTGTTCGGCGAGGGTGAAGGATGACCAGGGCCGCATGATCTGGCCTGAAATGGCCGGGTCGTAAGGTGTTTCGCAGGTCTGCTTCTGGTCAGGGTCGAGGACGATGAGGTCGACGAGATGGCCCGGAACGCGGACGTCGTGGGGGCGCAAGCTACCCTTGGCGGTGATGCGGGAGACCTGCGCGATAACCAGCCCGCCGTTGTTCCGGGTGGCGATGGCCTGTTCCAGCCCGCCAAGATAGGCGCCTTCGTGTTCGTAGGTGAGGTTGCCGTTTTCGTCCGCCGTGGTGGCGCGCAGGATGCAGACATCGGGCTGGATGTTGGGGAAGTGGAGCCAGGTGTCGCCGCCGAACTCGACCCGCCGCACAATCGGCGCGGCAGCCCCGCGGGCGTTCATGGAACAGCCTTCACGGATCGGGTCGGCGAAGGTGTCCATCCCGACCTTGGTCAACACGCCAGGGCGGCGGGCGGCGGCCTCGCGGTGCATGTCGAACAGGATTCCCGATGGCACGTTGTAGGCGGCGACGCGGTCCTCAACGATCATCTTCCAGATCTCGGGCATCGGCAGGTTGGAGGAGCCGGAGGGGTAGGACCCAGCCAGAACCCGCGCCAGAAGCCCGTCCTGGGCGATCCAGTCCATGCCCTTCACGCCATACATGTCGCCCGCAGCGATGGGGTGAAGCGTGGTGATGGCACGGGGATGGCCTTCGCTGCGGAAACGGTCGCCCAGCGCCTTCAGGACCAGGTCGGGGCAGCCGAGGGCTGAAGACGACGAGACAGTGACGACGGCCCCGTCCGGGATGCGGGCGACCGCGTCGGCGGGGGAAACGAGTTTGGTCATGCGGGCACCTTCACGCGCTGGGACTGGCCGGTGCGCGCAGCTTC
>JBGSVS010000449.1:0-10792 GCA_041752895.1 Tabrizicola sp. | reverse complement strand
ATAGCGCTTGCCCGAGGCGACATTGCAAGGGCAAGCCGCGCTGGTCCCGTCGTGAAACCATGGAGCCCGCCAGTCACCGGCCCCCTCTTCGATTGCCGTAATAATCTCGGCGGTGATGCGCGTGTAGACATCGGCACGCGTGCCGGAATTGGTCATGAAGGACATCTTGGAACTTCCTGTGGGACATGACGATGCCCCCGCGCGCCTTTAAAGGCGTCGGCAAGAGGGCACGGCATCAGATGATTGGATCAGCAGGCGAGCGGTGAGACAGCTTGACTGTTCAGATAACGGCCATACTCCGGTCCTGTGACGGCCCGGAGTTCGGTGCGGCCATCTTGGGTTTCCAGCGTCTTGATCTGCTCGGCCCGGTGCGACGTCAGCCCATATTGAAGGTTGATTGCGGCAAGCGGTGCGGGCAACTGGCGCAGATAGGCCGCAGGTGCGGCAACAATCGCGGCGAGTTGGCCAAAGCTCCAGTGCGTGGGAGCCACCAGATCATCCGACCCAGGCAAGACTAGGGCCAGCCGTTCAGGGTTATCCCTGCTCGCCTCGACCCGCACGTCAGCAGTTGCGACCGTCCGGGTGCGGCTTTGGTCCGCCCGACCTTTCACCGAGGCCATCAAGTCCGACAGCGACAGGTATCTCTCATCATCCGGCCGCGAAAACCACTCGGACGACACCCGCCCAACCCGCTCGCCCCGGCCGGGATCCACCTTGTAGCCGCCACGCGGGTCACGCCCGGCATTCTGAATTTGTAGATCAATCATTGCGCGTCTCCACGACGGGCCAGCCAGGAGCCATTCTCCCGACCCTCCAAACCCATCGCGACGAAATCCGCCCAACTCTCACTCTGATCATCACATCGACGTCGTGATGGCCCTACGAGAAAGGGCCGCTGTTCGGACCGAATGCCAAGCACTCTCGATGGGTCAGCCGGTCGGTTCCATCTTCGTGTTTGCGATCCGCTCGATCACCTGCACGGAGGCCATAATCCTGTCAAAGCTTGGCGGTTTTCCAAAAATCATCGCAGTAGTGTTGGCATAGTCACGGCTGAGCGCATCCGTCATTCCGCCGGTCGGTGCAATGGTGAATGAGCCCGGCACGGCGGAAGCGAGGTCATAGTCGGGGCGGTCGAAGAACATGCGGGCATGACGCACGCAGTCCGCGCCAAGCTCGGGGTCAGCAACCGCCGCTTTACCTGCATCCGAGGCAAGCAGACAGTGCAGGTCATAGTAGTGCCGTGACACACGCTGGCCCTCCTGCCGGAGGATGCCGCGCCGCTCGTACCAGCGCCGCAAGCCATGGGCTATCACGACCTTGTCCCAGAACGTCCGGCCGGGTTCGATCGTAGTGACGTCTGCAACTAGCAGGTCGAGCCCTGCCGCTTCCTCGGCGACGTAGGGGCCAATAGTGACGGGACGGTTTGGATCGAGCGCAGACTTGGCGCCGGACTCGATCCGGACGACTGGGCGAACATAGGCGCCATCGCGTGGCTCGACTTCCGGATACCACAGAAGCAGGGTTTGACCGCTGGGGTCAGCTGGGTCGACCTCGGCCCGGCCAGTGCCATTGGTAGCTTCCGCAACTTGCGCTTCTAGGACCTGGCAAAGAGGACCCGTGATGTACGCCCGGCATGCATCCTGTATCGCATCCAGCTTGGCGCGACGCTTCTTGTTCGACAGTGCCTCAAGTTCTTCGACCGACGCTGGCTCATCAAGATCGTCGCGAAAAACAGTGACGTCGATGTCTTCCGAGAAGCGCTCAATCAGGCCAAAGGCCTTCGAAAGCGAGGTGCCGCCCTTGAACAGAAGGCGCGGTCCGCCTTGAGGCCGCTCATGATAGAGTGCGTTCAGCGTCCAGCAGACCCAGAAGTCCTTCTCGATATTGCCAATCGGTGTACCGAGCCGATTGGCGGTCGTGAGAAACAGATCGAGCCGGTCACTTGTCGACGCGGTGATGATCTGTTTGTAGGCGGCGGTGGTCATCGGGGCGCACCTTCGGAATTGGCCGCGCCAATGAGGCCCCGCAGGAATTCCTGCATCCAGATCGGCAAGGCGGAAAGGCCAGCGCGCAGATCGTCCCGGATCGCCTTTCCATGCTGTGGGTCCGCGAACAAGCGTTCCAGTTGAGCTTGAATGCGCGCGCGCTCGTCGTCCTCGGCCACCATGTCCTGCATCCAGTGCAGGGCCTGGACAACGCGCATTGCCGGGCGGTCCGCCCAGTAGAGGCGACTCGGGGCCGCCAGCTTGAAGTGGATTTCCTGCTTGCCGAGCTTGATCGGCTTCAGACGTGCGTCAACCAATACCTCGATGCGTGCGGGTACTGCTGTGGTGAGGCCGAGGTCGTTGGCGGCGGTCATTCCGTCGATGACAGCGCGCGCCTGATCGCGACGGGTGACCGCGCGAATGACAGCGCGATAGTCAGGTACAGCCGGGCGGCCTGTCAGGTCGCTCTTGCGAGGGTGATCGTAGAGTCCCCGGTCAATGCGACGCAGATCGCCCGCCACCGCCAAGCGCTGCAGTGTCTTGTCGACAGCGGCCCGGTTGCCAAGGTCGGCAAAGTCTCCGGGCGTCCAGACCTCATTTGATCTGGAAGCAATCCGGTCAAGAAGCCGGAAGCGCAGGTTCGTATCGTGCATCGACACCTTCATGTCCGAAATATGATACATTCTTCGGACAGAAGCAAGTCCATGTCCGAAGTGTGTTACATCGTTCGGACAAGTCGAGAAGCAACGAGGTCTCACCATGTCCGAAACTTGCCCAGAGCTTCGGACAATCATGGGTGGGTCGCGTCCAGGCTCCGTTTAGATCGATCATTGCGAGCGGAACGAGTCGACGATTGCTTCCCACGGCCATCGAGAAGATCGGCCATCTCACCCGCCACCCGATCCGCGGTCATTTTCAGCGCTTCATCGATATGGACATAGCGCTGTGTGACACCTCTGGCCGCATGGCCAAGCAGGGCTGCGATCGTCAGTTCGGAAAATCCCAGATCGCCCGCGAGGCTCGCAAATGTATGGCGCAACGTGTGCGGGGTGATATCCACCAGTCCCGCTTTCTGACAGACCCGATCAAGCACCCGCACCACACCTATGAAATGACCCTCGCCCCAGTCTGCGGGAAAGAAGAAAGCCGATGCTGTTCCCGGCTGGTCGAGAAGCAGATCAAGAGCGGCCTGGCCGATCACGCGGGTCTGGGCACCACTCTTGGTGTCGGGGAAGCGTATTGCGCAGTCTTCCTCGTCAAGCCAATCCCGGTGCAGGCCAAGCGCTTCCATACGCCGGAAACCGGTCAGAAGGAGAAAGCGAATGGCCGCAAGCCCGGTCGGATGCTCACCGTCCTGGTCACCAGCCCGAAGCACCTTGCCAAGGCGCTCGATTTCGCTCCGGCTCAGCCGCCGCACACGCGGCGCGCTGGCCAGCTTCCGCACGCCCTTTGCAGGATTGGCATCAATAAGCCCGAGGCGCACCGCATGCTCGAAGATCGCATGCAATGTTGACGTGGTACGGGCGGCCACGCCCTCCCCGCCAGTGGTAGCCCCACCGCGACTGCCCGCACGAGGTTTTGCGGTCTTGCCGACGGCAATATCCGCCTGCGCACCTTCGATGTCGCCCAGTTTGAGCGAGCCAATGCTGCGGCGCCCGAGAAGCGGCTTGATATGCGCCTCGATGCGGCTGCGATCCATCGCCAGAGTAGAGGGCTTGATCGGCCGACGACGTCGGCCCAGGATCCGCCCGGCGCCCGCCTCGACAAGATACCAGTCGCAGATGTCGGAAACTGTCAACAGCCCGGCCGTCTTGGCCTCGTCCGCGATCGGATCGACGCCCTTTGAAACAGCTATAAGCTTCTCATGGGCCTGCTTGCGCGCTGCTTCAACCGTCATTAGCCCGTAGCGTCCGATGACAACCCTCCGGTTTCGGCCCTCAGGGGTGCGATAGAGGATGACGAAGCTCTTGAGACCCGAGGGCATGACCTGTACCCCGAACCCGCGCAGCTCGCGATCCCAGACGAATTCCTCCCGAACCTTGACCCCAACCTTGGAAGGTTTCGGTGCTTTGAGAGCGTCCACAACTCGCTTTGTAAGCTTTTCCGAAGCCATAACAGTTCCTTACCCGAAATTTGCTTAGAATGGCCAATTTTAGCACGGATCGAAGCTGATTCCAAGCATGTGGAAGCAAGTCGACGGATACTTGCCGGATAGCGAAGGCGAAGTTGCTACCACCTAACTCTTTATAAAATAGTACAATATCGCGGCGCGGCGTAGGGCCGGATAGGGCAGCGAAGGGCTATCGAGCACCTTGCCAAGGTTAGGGTCGTGAGTTCGAATCTCATCGCCCGCTCCATCCGGACCAGACGAGGGGCCCCTGCGGGCCCCTTTGTCATTTCTGGCAACGATTTCTGGCGTCAGTCCGGCAATGCTCAACTCGGATAGACCGCGGCCTCTTCCTGTTCCATGAAGCGGCACTTGTTCAGGACCACGCCCAGGACCTGGGTCCGCTTGGCAAGGTCCTTGCCGCAGCGGTCGACTTCCGTGATCGTCGTCTCATCCGCGGCCGCAATCATCAGCGTGCAATCAACCTGGTCAAGGAAGGCAATCGCATCGTCATTGGCCAGCATCGGCGACATGTCGAAGAGAATGACATCCGGGCGCAGCTTGGTCTCGATCTCGTCGATCATGTCGGCCGTCCGTGCCGCCGACAGAAGTTCGGCCGGACTTGCGACGGGGCGCGAGTTCAGCGCCAGCGCCAGGTTCGGCCCCACCCGCCGGATGTGGCTGTAGTCAAGCTTGCCGCTTGCAAGCATCCCGGCAAAGTCCTGGCCCTGCTCCAGCCCCAGGATCGACAGCATCGAGGGATGCCGCAGGTCCAGCTCGATCAGAAGGACCCGCGTCTCGGACATCCGCGCCAGGCTGAACGCCAGGTTCAGCGCCACCGTGGACTTGCCGCATCCTTGCGTCGGCGAGGTGATGGCGACCCGGCTCCAGCCGTTGGTGCGCAGAGTCCGGATCAGGTTCGTCCGCATCAGATCGAAGCTGGCGGCGTTCTGGCGGGGGTTGTGCGCGATCACCCGGTTCCGCTCCAGCGCCCGCGGGTCCAGAGCGACTTCCGGCAGGTCCTGCCAGGGTCCGCGTTCGGTCGGGGTCTTCGATCCGGGGTTTGCCCCCTGGATCTTGCGGTCGCGTGCTGCCCGCGCCTTCGCGAGCGCCGATTGTATCCGTTCCATCTGGTCCTACTCGGTGGCAGCAGGGACCGACTCGACGGCCCCCATCGTGTCAGTTGTGTTCGAAGCCATGCCGAGAAGCGATCCGATCGGCATGACGTAGATGTGGATCACCAGCAAAAGCGCGGGAATGTTGATCAGAAACACCGCAAGCATGGCGAAGCTGCCGTTCGACAGTTTGCGTCCATGCGTCGGACCATCCAGAAAACCGACCGTTCCAAAGGGCGGCGCGCCGATCACCTTGGCCAGTTCCGACGGCCGCCGGATCGTCTGGTTCATGATCTCAAGCAGGAACAGAAGCGCCCCGGACAGGATCACGCCTGCCCCGAAGGCCACGACCGAAATCCGCTTGCGGTTCGGCTCGGCGCGAAAGTTCGGCGGAATCGCCTCTTCGATCACCGAGATGCGCTGGCCGCGGTCGGTCGCTTCGATCCGGTTGCCCATGCGGGCCTCGGACAGACTGCCGACCGCTTCTTCGTACTGGACGCGCAGGGTCTCGTAGTTGCTGCGCAGTTCGGCCAGCCGGATCGAGTTGCCGGGCGTCGCCTGGATGCTGTTGTCAAGCTCGACCAGGTCATTTTCAACCAGGGCCTTCTGCTCGGCCAGGTAGGAAATCTGCCCGTCGATATCCAGCATCTGCACTTCGAACGGGGTCAGTCGCCCGCCACCAGCCGCGTCGCGTTGTTCCTTGACGGCTTCCTCAAGCGCGTTGACCTCGTTCTGCAGCGCCTTGACCCGCGGGTTCGAGGGCGACAGGACGACCAGGGCCGAGGCGAGCGCCTGGCGCAGGTCGTCCAGGCGTTCCTCTTCGGGCGTGCGGGCCTCGGCGTTCGTAACCAGTCGCCCCGTGCGGTCATAAAGCTCGGTCAGGCGTTCGCGTCGGTCGCGCAGCGCGGCAAGTTCGCGGTCCACCTGCAACAGGCGCTCTTGTTGCGCGGCCTGCCGGGTGCGGCGGAACTCCAGGCTTTCGGGCAGCGCATCGCGGTTGTTCTGTTCGAACTCCAGGATCATCGCGTTCTGCTGCGCCAACTCATCGGTCAGCCGCTCCACTTCCTGCTGGAAGAAATCAAGCGTGCTGGCCGAGGCTTCGGTGCGCAGCTCGTTGCTCCACGCCAGGATCTGATCGGCTATCTCGTTCGTCACGCTGGCCGACAGTTCAGGCTCGGACGCCCCGAAGGACACCGTCACCACCCCGGTGTTGCCCTGGGTGTCCGGCATGTAGATCGCCACACGGCTGCCGATCGCCTCAAGCTTCGCCTCGTTGCTCATGTTAGGCGCACCGGCGAACAGGTCATGAGTGTCGGCAATAGCAAGCAGGTTGTCGCGCGTCATGATCCGCTGCCGGATCGCCAGCAGGATTTCCTCGGTCGTGGACCTGACGGTCGAGGCCGCCAGTTCGTCCGGGATCTGCGCATTCTCGATCAGAAGCCGCGCCTCGGCCCGATAGACCGGCGGCAGCGACACGGCATAAAGCACCCCGGCTGTCGTCGCAGTAAAGATGATCGCTGCGATGACCGGAAGCCGTCGCAGGATCAGGGACAGATAGAAACGCAGATCAAGCGTCATTCAAAGTCTCACTCGTCTCACTTGCGGCATATGCCGAAAAGAACACACCGTCATCCAGCACCTGTTGCAGGATGGCCGGAGTCACCACATGCTTGCCCTTGGTAAAGGCATAGACCATCGCCAGATCGCAAAGCTGGTTCACCAGTCGGGGCACGCCCTTGGTCAGCTCGTAGATCTTGGTGATGGCCGGGGCAGTGAACACCCGCTTTTCGCACCCCGCCACCTTCAGTCGATGCGGGATGTATCCCCGCACGGTCTTCAGGTCCATGGCCGAAAGATGATAGCTTGCCGCGACGCGCTGCGCGAACTGCCGCATATCCGGCCGTGACACCAGCGCGCGCAATTCCGGCTGGCCGATCAGCACCAGCTGCAGCACCTCGTCCTTGCCCGAGTTGATGTTGATGAACATCCGCAGCTCTTCCAACGCCTCGGCCGAAAGGTTCTGCGCCTCGTCGAAGATCAGAACGACGCTGCGGCCTGCGGCATATTCCGACAACAGGAACGACTGGAACCGCGAGAAGAGGTCGACATAGCTTTCCTCGATCTCTGCCGGCTGTTCCAGCGCGTGCAGGACCCAGCGCAGAAGTTCCGCGCGCGACCCGTGCGGGTTCGACACAAGACCGACCTTCAGTTCCGTGCCAAGCGACCGCACGAGATACAATAGAAGCGTGGTCTTGCCCGCACCGACGTCGCCGGTGATCAGCGTGATCGGCGAATGCGCCCGGACGCCGTATTCCAGCATCGTATAGGCCCGCTGGTGCCCCGGCGGCCAGTACAGGAAATCGGGGTCTGGCGTCAGCGCGAAGGGGCGGACGTTCAGCCCGAAGTGTTCGGTGTAAAGGTCAGGAGACCGCACCACCGGTGCCACAAGGGCCGGATCGCGGCTCTTGCGGCTGGTCGGAGCCGCCACGCGCGTCGCTGATTCGGTAAAGGACGGCGGCGGTGTCGGGGCGGTCCGATAATCCTGGTAGGTCGGGATGTCGGGGACGCTGTCCTGCACCTTTTCCGGCACTTTCGGCGCGGAATCCACCGCGTTCCCGGCATCCGGATCAAACCACAGGATGCGGGACAACAACTTGCGGGACCTACTGCGCGTCATCTACTCACCTTTAAGCAATTTCCCGGACGTCCGGGGCCTTGTTCCCCTGTAATAAGCAAACTTCTGCGGGATGGCGACGGGTTCCAGTCTACTGATGCCGTAGCGGCAACAAAGTAGGGAAATCATCGCTGTAGGGTCGGGAATCCCCCAGAAAAGGCCATTATGTTACCCAATATCCGTGCGTATCTAGATGGACTCATGTAGGAAAGCTCAAGGAAATTTTGACAGCGCGCGAATCGTTGATGGTCCCGGTCGGTCCCCGGTTTTCGGGAATGTGCAGAGTAGGTGAGATTGTGACACGACACCCCGGTGCCTTGGCAAAGGTCGGGGATCGTGGTCTTGGCCTGCCGACGCGGCAATCCGCCTGCGGGAACGGTTCACGCCACGCGGAAAACAAGTCGAGAGGGTAAGGGCATGAAGGACGGTATGCAGGACCTTCCGGCAGACACGGACATTGCAATCGTGGGGATGGCCGCGCACCTGCCGGGTGCCGCCGACATCGCCGCCTTTTGGGACAACCTGCGCGACGGCCGGTCGGCCGTGCGTCGGCTGACGGAAGAAGAGCTCATCGCCTCGGGCGAAAGCCCCGCCCTTCTGCGCAACCCGAACTACGTGCCCGCGGCAGCCCTGCTGGAAGGTTACGACCGTTTCGACGCCGAATTCTTCGGCTTCTCCCCCAAGGAAGCCGCAATTCTCGATCCCCAGCACCGCCAGTTCCTCGAAGTGTCGTGGGAGGCACTGGAAAACGCCGGCCACACGCCCGAAGGCTTCAAGGGCCGCATCGGCGTCTTCGCGGGCTGCGGCATGGGCAGCTACTTCTATTTCAACCTCTGCTCGAACCCCGCGCTTGTCGAAAGCACGGGGATGTTCCTGCTCCGCCACACCGGCAACGACAAGGATTTCCTGTCGACCCGCGTCAGCCACATCTTCGACCTCAAGGGGCCAAGCCTGGGCCTCCAGACCGCCTGTTCGACCTCGCTCGTCGCCACGCATTACGCGATCCAGGCGCTGCTGAACGGCGAATGCGACATGGCGCTGGCCGGGGGTGTCACCATCGACATGCCCCAGGGTCGTGGCTACCTCTTCAAGGAGGGCGAGGTCCTGTCGCCAGATGGCGTCTGCCACGCTTTCGATCACCGGGCACAGGGCACAGTCTTCGGTTCGGGCGCGGGGACGGTTCTCCTTCGCCGGCTTGAGGATGCGCTGGCCGATGGCGACCACATCTGGGGCGTCATCAAGGGCTCGGCGGTCAACAACGACGGCGCGGCCAAGGCTGGCTATCTGGCCCCATCGGTCGAAGGCCAGGCCGACTGCATCGCGACGGCGCTTGCCGTGGCGGGGACCCCGGCGGACTCCGTCGACTATATCGAATGCCACGGCACCGGGACCTATCTTGGCGACCCGATCGAAGTTGCCGCCCTGACCGAGGCCTTCCGCCGCACGACAGACGCAAAGGGTTTTGCCCGGATCGGCAGCGTCAAGACCAACATCGGCCACCTCGATACCGCTGCAGGTGTCGCCGGTCTGATCAAGACCACGCTTGCGCTGCACAACAAGCAGATGCCGCCGAGCCTGAACTTCGAAGCCCCGAACCCCGCCATCGACTTCGATGGCAGCCCCTTCCGCGTGAACGACCGCCTGACCGACTGGCCCCGCCGCAACGGCCCCCGGCGCGCCGGAGTGAACGCCCTAGGCGTCGGCGGCACCAATGCGCATATCGTGCTGCAAGAGGCTCCTGGCGTGGCCGCATCCGAAGCGTCGGACTGGCCGTTCCAGCTGATTACCCTCTCGGCCCGCAGCCAATCGGCTTTGGGTGAGGCGTCGTCGCGGCTGGCCGCCCACCTGCGCGCCAACCCGGACCAGAACCTCGCCGACGTCGCCTGGACGCTGAAACACGGTCGCCGCGGCTTTGAACACCGCCGCGTCCTCGTCGCCGAGACCCACGAAGAAGCCGCCAAGATGCTGGAGGCGGGCGACCCCCGCCGCGTCTTCACCCAGCGCCGGTTGGGCGATGCCCCCGATGTCGTCTTCATGTTCCCCGGCGGCGGCGCGCAATACCCCAACATGGCGCGCGACCTTTATGAGACGGAACCCGTCTTCGCCGAATGGATGGACCGGGGCCTCGCCGCCCTGAAGGATGCCGAGGCCGAAACGCGCGCCCTCTGGCTTCCCGCCGCAGGCCAGGAAAAGGCTGCGGCGGAGGCGCTGCGCCAGCCGTCCAAGCAGCTCCCCCTGATCCTGATCGTCGAAGTGGCGCTGGCGAAACTCTGGGAAAGCTGGGGCATAAAGCCCTCGGTCCTGATCGGCCATTCGATGGGCGAAAACGCCGCCGCCTGTGTCGCCGGAGTGATGACGCTTGAAGCCGCCGTCGGCCTCGTCCGCCTGCGCGGGCAGCTGTTCGACACCGTTCCGGCGGGCGGGATGCTTTCCGTCCCCCTGTCGGAGGCCGCGCTGAAGCCCTACCTTGGCGACCTCGACATCGCCTCGATCAACGCGCCGGAACTGACGGTGGTTTCGGGGTCCGATGCGGGCCTCAAGGACCTTGCCGCGCGGCTAAAAGCCGACGACATCGACACCACCCGCATCGCCATCGACATCGCGGCGCATTCGAAGATGCTGGAAGGCATCCTTTCGGCTTTCCGCGCGCACCTTGCCGGGATGCAACTTAGCCCGCCCCAGATCCCGATCATCTCCAACCGCTCCGGCCAGATCTTGACCGATGCGGAAGCCACCAGCCCCGACTACTGGGTCGCCCACCTGCGCAACACCGTGCGCTTTGCCGACGGCATGGCCACGCTGCGGCAAAAGCCCGACCGCGTGTATCTTGAGGTCGGCCCGGGTCGCGCGATGGCGTCCCTCGCCCAAGCCAACGGCGCGATGGGCGGCCAGCCGGTCCCGGCAAGCCTCC
>JBGSVS010000448.1:0-7875 GCA_041752895.1 Tabrizicola sp. | reverse complement strand
TATGGCTGGATCGAGCTTGACGCGGCCCCGGTTGAGGGCCAGGCGCAGAAGGTCGCGCGCTTTGTCGAGAAGCCCGTGCTGGCCGTGGCCGAGGCGATGCTGGCCGAGGGACGCTATCTGTGGAATGCGGGGATCTTCCTGATCCAGGCCAAGGCACTGATCGCGGCCTTTGCTGATCATGCGGCCGATCTGGTCGGCCCGGTGACCGAAGCGGTTGCCGAGGCGCGCAAGGACCTGGACTTCCTGCGGCTTGCCGAAGGCCCGTGGGAGGGCGTTCGCGACATCTCGGTCGATTATGCGGTGATGGAGAAGGCCACCAACATCGAGGTCGTGCCGCTGATGGGGGCCTGGTCCGATCTGGGCGACTGGAACGCAGTCTGGCGTGAGAATGGCGGGGCCTCGGGTGGTGCAGTGACGCAAGGCGGCGTGACGGCGATCGATTGCGAGGGCAGCCTGTTGCGGTCGGAGGTCGAGGGGCAGCATCTGGTCGGTATCGGCTTGCAGGACCTGGTGGTCGTGGCGATGCCGGACGCGGTGCTGGTCGCGGACCGGTCACGCGCTCAGGACGTGAAGCTGGCCGTGGCGCAACTGAAGGCGCGGTCGGTCCGTCAGGCCGAGATTTTTCCACGCGACCACCGGCCCTGGGGCTGGTTCGAGACGCTGGCGCTGGCCGATCGTTTCCAGGTGAAGCGCATTGTGGTCAAGCCGGGTGCGGCACTGTCCCTGCAAAGCCATGTCCACCGCGCCGAACACTGGATCGTGGTTTCCGGCACGGCGCAGGTCACGGTGGGCGAAGAGGTCAAGTTGCTTAGCGAAAACCAGTCGGTCTATGTGCCCCTGGGCGCGATCCACCGGCTGGCCAATCCCGGCAAGGTGCCGGTGGTGCTGATCGAAGTGCAGACCGGGGCATACCTCGGTGAGGACGACATCATCCGCTATGAAGACATCTATGCCCGCAGCGGCGAGAAAGTGCAGCCGCGGTGAGTTTGCCTGTTCCTGACGTGTTCGAGAAGCTGGCCATCGTGATGGCGCACCCGGATGACGAGGTCCTCTGGGCCTGTTCGGCACTGCGTGCGGCCGAGAAGATCGTGCTGGTCTATGGGGCCATGCCCGACGCGCCGGAGTTCGGCGAGAGGCGCCGGGCGGCGATGGCGGCGTTTCCGCTGAAGACGCTCGACTTTCTGGACATGGTGGAATCGGGGGTGTTCGACAGTGCCTCATGGCCCGAAGCGCGCGAGACCGAGTATGGGGTGTTCCCGCACCCGGCGCTGCGGCTGCTGGGCTGCTTTGACGCCGACCACTACCGGGCGCAGTTCGACAATCTGCGCACCGCGCTGCGACCGCGGCTGACGGGGATGCGCAACGTGATAGCTCACGGGCCCTGGGGCGAATACGGGCACGAGGATCACATCCAGGTCTTCCGCGTCGTCGCGAGCTTGGCGGGAGAGCTGGGGTTCCGGCTGTGGGTTCCGGCCTACTATGCGCCGAAGTCCGAAGTGCTGATGCAGCGGAACCTGCGCTACTTTGGCAGGCCGACTTCGCCGATGCCGATTGATGCGGGCCTCGCCCGGGAGATCACGGACATCTACAAGCGGACGAAGACCTGGACCTGGTTCGACAGCTATATCTGGCCCCGGTCGGAAAGGTTCCTGCCCTATGTTGCGGGTGGTGCGGCCCCGGGTGACGACGCGGTGGCGGCGGATGTTGCGCGGATCGTGTTCCCGGCGGACTATGAGGCGACCCGGCGTCGCCAGTTGCGCTGGCGGCGCGAGATGGTGCGCAAGGTGCTGTCCTGGGTGAACGCCCGACGCGCCGGGTGACCATGACTGGAGGGTCTGGATGCGGACGACCCTGACCTGCGCCTTCACGCAATGGAGCCCGGGCCTTGGTGACAACCACTGGGTCGGCTGGCTGACGGTTGCGGTCTACCTGATCGCGGGTTTTGCGGCAGTGGCCGCCGCGCGGGCTATTCTGGGCACCGAGACCGGCGACCGGCGTGAGCGGATCTTCTGGTGGATCACGGCAGGGACGATGCTGGCGCTTGCGGCGAACAAGCAGCTGGACCTGCAGTCTTTGTTAACGATGATAGCGCGCTGCCATGCGCAGCTGTCGGGCTGGTACAATGACCGGCGCATCGTGCAGGAGGTGTTCATCGTGATGATCGCCGCTGCGGGTGTGCTGTCGCTTGCGCTGATGGCGCTGATCCTGCGCGGCATCCTTGGGCGGGTCTGGCCGGCGCTGCTGGGACTGGGCTTTGTCTGCCTCTTCGTGGTCGTCCGCGCGGCAAGCTTTCACCACGTCGACATCTTCCTGGGCAGCGCCATCGGCGGGATCAAGATGAACTGGCTGCTGGAACTGCCGGGGCCGACCCTGGTGGCACTTGTCGCCCTGCGCCGGCGCCGCGCTGTAGCCGCAACCTGAACACCCGAAACGAATCGAACCTGGCCGATAACCCCCGGCAACTGCCCGATCGAGAGGCGGCTTCCCCGGAAAATGTGGTTACTGGGTCACTTTAACGGAAAATTCACCGTTTCGAATATCTGCACAATCGGGCCTGTCAGGGGGGAAGAAAAACCTGACTTGCGACCGACCCGGTGGGCTGGGGTAGGGTGTCCAGACAAAGGCATTCCGAAGGCATTGATTAAAAGATGAAGAAAATCATAGCGGTGCTGCCGCGCCGGATCTGAATTGTGGCGAAGGCTGCCAAAGGGTCTTCACAATCGGCTGTTTCAGGCCCGGCGCAGAACACGAAATCAGCACAACCTAAGCGTGTAACCCAATGAGAACTAACCACTTTCCACACTCCCCCCGTCGGAGGACGACGTTGCGGTAAGCCCGCCCGAGTGGTAGAAGGTTGAACGTGACAGAGTTGGAGTAACGAGTGCAACAGGCGTTTTTGGATCAGCGGGATAACGCTCGGTCCGCTGAATTTGGCTTAGTGATTGGCACCCTTTCGGAGGCGTTGCGGATGGACGTTCGTTCTGGAGTAGCAGAGCACGATTTTGAACGGCCCTCGGCAACCGCCAGCGAAGGCTGGGTCCGTGCCCGTCGTGAGCCGCTTTATCGCCGACTTCTGAAACGGTGCCTTGACGTCAGCTTCGTGCTGCTTGCGCTTCCGATTGTGCTTCCGGTGATCCTGGTGCTTGCAGCGACGCTGAAGGCGACGGGGAACGCACCGTTCTTCACGCAAGAGCGGGTGGGGATGGGCGGCAAGACGTTCCGACTTTGGAAACTTCGCACCATGGTTCCGAACGCAGAAGAGCGACTTCGGGACTACCTTGAGACCAACGAAGCCGCGCGCCGGGAATGGGACGCCTACCAGAAACTCGCCCAGGACCCGCGCATCACCGATTTCGGCCAGTTCCTTCGCAAGAGCTCGCTTGATGAACTTCCCCAGCTCTGGAACGTCCTTACCGGCGACATGAGCCTGGTCGGCCCGCGCCCGATGATGCTTGACCAGCAAGACCTTTATCCGGGCAGCGCATATTATGCGCTACGCCCCGGCCTGACGGGCACCTGGCAAATCTCTGACCGCAACCAGTCCACCTTTGCGCAGCGCGCCGAGTTCGACGCTGAGTATGAGCGCAACCTGTCGTTCTTCAGGGATTTGAAGATCCTGCTGGCGACGGTGGGTGTGGTGCTGCGGGCGACTGGGAAGTAAGCCTCTGCCCAACTTCGGGGTCCGGACGGTGCTGGCGTATCCACGCGACCAGCGCAACACCTGGCAGAAGAATGGCGGTTCCGGTCAGCGGATAGGCCAAGAGAACTGCCCAGATCGAAAAGTCATGGAAAAACAGGATTACAGATACGCTGGCTGCGCCTAGCATCGCGATCAGTAGCAGCCCCAATGCCATTCCAGTCTCCCTGACCGGAGAAATCGTCGTAACATAACTGACCCCCGTCAAGAGCTAAGCTTAGGGTTCTTGGGGCGTATGTCGAGATGCGAAGAGTGATTCATTTTTCACGCCAGCACGCTTTGCCGAAGACTTGGCAATACTTGGCCGAACATCCTTGCCAAATGGTGAAGATTCCCGCCCATCCGGCGCATCGATGCCCGTCAGGTTTTTGGCCAGTGTCCGAAAGCGGCGGATCAGCTGTGCAGATGGCGCCGGTGCAGGTTGGTGTGCTGCGCATCGGCGGTGGTGCGGATGCTCCAGGCTGCGGCGAAGATCAGAAGCGTCAGGCTGCAGGTGGCCGGGTAGACCGCAAGCGTGATCCAGGTCGGCAGCGACAGGGCGATCGTGGCACCCATTGCGAGAAACCCGATCGCAGCGGACAGAAGGACGAACCCAGCAAGCATTTTGCGCAACCTCCACGCGAGAACTGTAGTCAGATTGCTCGTCATGCGTGGCAAGAATATGGCCGGGTTTTGGTTAAAGTTCGTCGCACAACCGAAACATTTACCGCGATTGCCAAGGCACTGACTTGCGAATCGCGGCTGGTTTCTGCCTTTGGTGGTGGAGTCGGCAGAGAGCAACCACAGGTTGTAAGAACTGGGCGGTCCAGAGGGGAAGCCGATAATATATTGAAAAGAAATAGTTTTTTAAAGGCGCCGTCCGATGTCAAGGGGAACGCAGTGCGCGTGGGCCGATCCGCAGCCCGCGGTCGCTGCGGCAGCGCGGCGATTTGGCGCAATCTTGACCGCCCGATCTTGGCGGTCGTCCCTGAACTGGACAAGGATTGCCTTTCTTTTGTCATGCCGCAGAAGCAAGGTATGGCCGCTGCACGTCATGGGGACACCAGGTGATCGAGACTTTTCGCAAGCTTTTCCTGCTTTTCGACGACCGTGAGCGGCGGCGTTTCTGGCTTTTGACCGGGGTCATGCTTCTGGTGGCGGCGTCCGAAATCGCGGGGATCTCGGCCGTCCTGATGCTGTTGAACGTGCTGGCCAACCCTGAGTCCATCCATACCAGTCGCGCGCTGAAGTTCTTGTCAGAGACGTCGGGCCTGACCACCGATTTCAGCTTTCAGGTCGGTCTGGCCGTTGCGGTCCTGTTCGTGGTGATGGTGGGCCTTGCGATCAAGGCGGCGGGGACCTATGCGACGATCCGCTTTTCGACGATGCGGGGTTACACGATTTCCGCCCGTCTTCTGGAGGCCTATCTGAGCCAGCCCTATCCCTGGTTTTTGCGCCGCAACAGCGCCGAGCTGGAGAAGAACGTTCTGAACGAGGTCGACGGTCTGGTCGCGCGGGTGATTCTGCCCTGTCTGCGGCTGGTGTCGAACGGCCTTTTGGTGCTGGCGATCCTGGCGTTCCTGATGCTGGTCGATCCGCTGGTCACGCTGTTTTCCGGAGGCGTGCTGGGCCTGGGTTACGGGCTGATCTACATGCGGTTCCGCGGCCGGCTGCACCGGTTGGGCACCGACATGATGGACGCCTTCGAGAACCGCTTCCTTGTCGCGCAAGAGGCGACGGGCGGGATCAAGGACGTCAAGGTGATGGGCCTGGAATCCGCTTACGTCCGCAGCTACTCGAAAGCGGCGGAAAAGGCGGCGCATTCGGGTGCCACGATGGGCGTGATGCAGGAACTGCCGCGCTTTGTGCTGGAGGCGATCACTTTCGGCACGATGCTGGCGCTGATCCTGCTGCTGCTTTTGAAAAGCGGCGGCAATGTCACCGAGATCGTCCCGATCCTGGGGGTCATCGCGTTTTCAACCATGCGGCTTTTGCCGTCGCTGCAGCAGATCTATCACGGGTTGGTGGCGCTGCGCGGGGCAACCCCGATCTTGGATGCGATTGTCGCGGACTTCCAGTCAACCCCGGCGCTGCCCTTGCCCGGGACGATGCGGACCGAGCCCTTGCGACTGGAGCGGAAGCTGGAGCTTGAGGGGGTCAGCTTCGCCTATGCCGAGGCGGAAAAACCCACGCTGCGCGGCGTCGATCTGGTGATCCCGGCGCGGACCACGGTGGGGATCGTCGGCGGGACGGGGGCGGGCAAGACGACTCTGGTGGACCTGATCCTTGGGCTTTTCACGCCGGATGGCGGCGTGATCCGGGTCGACGGGCAGGCCATCACGCCAGAGAACGTTCGCGCCTGGCAGGGGACGCTTGGCTATGTGCCGCAGTCGATCTTCCTGACGGACGAAACCATTGCATCGAACATCGCCTTTGGCGTGCCGAAGGAAGAAATCGACATGGCCGCAGTCGAGCGGGCGGCGCGGATCGCGGCTTTGCACGACTTTGTCCTGTCCGACCTGCCGCTGGGCTATGACACCTTCGTGGGTGAGCGGGGCGTGCGGCTGTCGGGCGGGCAGCGCCAGCGGATCGGCATTGCGCGGGCGCTGTATCGCGATCCGACGCTGCTGATAATGGACGAGGCGACCTCGGCCCTGGACAACATCACCGAACGCGTGGTCATGGAGGCGGTGGACCGCATCCGCGCGGACAAGACCATCATCCTGATCGCGCACCGGCTGTCGACAGTGAAGACCTGCGATACGATCTTCCTGATGGACCGCGGCAAACTTCTGGCCCAGGGAAGCTATGACGAGCTTCTGGCCGGGAACGAGGTCTTCCGGCGAATGGTCGCAGGGGGTGCCGAGGACGTCCATGCTGCGTTATGAATGTGAGATTCCCGAACCCGGGGGCGTGGCCTTGCTTGCGACCCCGTATCCCAAAGCCCTGATAGACGAAGACTGAGAGGTTATTATGTCCGTTGAAACCCTTCCCATCGATCCCGAGACGCTGCTGATCGACATGGACCTCGCGCGGGAATATGGCAAATCCGCTGCTGAGGTTTACCGGTCGAGAAAGCCCTATCCCTACGGCTGCTATGACAACTTCATGCCCGGCGAGATCCTGGAAAAGGTGCGGGAAGAACTGCAGAGCCTGCCTGCTGCGGAGAGCTTCTTCAACCGCCCGCAGGAAAAGCTGAAGGCGGCCTACATGCCGGAACGCCTGGGCCCCTACACGCGGGCGCTGTTTCACTCGCTGAACTCGAAGGCGTTCCTGGGCTATCTGGAAGAACTGACCGGCATCGACGGGTTGATCCCTGACCCGTATTTCTCGGGCGGGGGCATCCATGTGGTGTCGAACGGCGGGCACCTTGATATCCACGCCGACTTCAACCGGCAGGGCAAGCTGAACCTGGAACGGCGGCTGAACGTCCTGATCTACCTGAACAAGGACTGGAAGGAAGAATACGGCGGGTCGTTCGAGATCTGGAACGATGATATGACGGCCAAGGTCGCGGGCTTCGAGCCGCTGTTCAACCGGATGTGCTGCTTCAACACCGGGTCGACCACCTGGCACGGCAACCCCGAGCCGGTGAACCATCCCGACAAGGAACCGCGGATGTCGATCGCGCTGTATTACTACACCGCGACGTGGGACTCGACGAAGGTGGCGCATTCGACGCTGTTCAAGCCGCGTCCCGGGACGAAGGACCAGAAGGACCGGCAGGAAGCCCGGCATGCGATCATGCAGAACCTGCTGCCGCCGGTGATCTACCGTCGTCTGGACCACCGGCTGCGCAAGATCGGGATCTAAGCCCGGTCGACCATCGGCGCGAGGAAGGCAACAACCTCGCGCGCGATGGTTTCCGACGAAAAGCGGGCCGCGACGTCGGCCTGCGCAGCCGCTCCAAGCCGCAAGCAGAGGTCGTGGTCGCTCAGCAGCCGCAGGCAGGCGTCGGTCAGGGCCTGAGCGTCCTCGGGCGGGACCAGAAGCCCGGTCTTGCCATCCTGCAGAACCTCGGCACAGCCGCCGACGCGGGAACTGATGACCGCCGACCCGGCTGACATCGCTTCGATCAGCGCGACGCCAAAGGTCTCATACCGCGAAGTCACCAGGGTGATCGGGTGCTGCCGGCGTAGGGCGGCAACCTCGTCCCGGGACTTGCGGCCAAGCACGGCGATCCGGTCGCGGACCGGTGC
>JBGSVS010000447.1:0-5645 GCA_041752895.1 Tabrizicola sp. | reverse complement strand
GGTGGCATATTGCGGCAGCCACTGGGCCTGCGCCTCCAGCATCTCGTCGACCATCGACCAGACCTCGGACGGGGTGCAGACCGCGCCGACCAGGGGGTCGTGCAGGACCGCGAGTTTCAAGAGGTCCACGTCGCCGGTGATCGCCGCCTGCACCGACATGCGCTGCACGTTGACCGAAGCCTGGCAGGTCGCGGCGCAGGCGAGGGGGAGGGTGACGCCCTCGACCATATTGACGCCAAAGCGGTCCACCCAGCCGGGGGATTCGATGATACAGTCGTCGGGCAGGTTGGTGATCACACCCCGGTTCTTCACGTTGAAATGCCCGCGATAGGGGCGGCCGGTTTCCAGCGCCTCGATGATGTGGGAGGCGTGTTCGTCGGTGCGTTTCCACTGTGAGAGGGGTTTTTCGGCGTCCTTCAGCATCGTCGGGTATTCGGTTTCGAACCAGTTCCGCGTCTCGCGCGTGTGGCGCAGGTAGCCGCCGGTTTCGCCGTGGATCCAGTCGTCGGTGCTGATCCAGTTCGGGATGTCCTCGCGGCGTTTCCGATACTAGGGCAGGTATTCGGACAGGTGGCCGTTGGATTCGGTGGAGTAGAAGCCGAAGCGTTTCAGCACGTCGATCCGCACCTTTTCTTGGCGGGAGAAGACGGGATGCGCCTCGAAGGCGGTGATGAGTTCGTCCTTTTCGATCTTCCGGCCCTTGTGGCGGATGTCGAGATACCAGGTCTGGTGGTTGATGCCGGAACAGATGATGTCGACCTCATCCATCGACACGCCCAGGGCGGCGGCGATCTGGCGGTGGCCGTTCTGGACGCCGTGGCAGAGGCCGATGGTGTTCACCCCGCCGTGGTCGATGGCCGCCCAGGTCATCATCGCCATCGGGTTGGCGTAGTTGAGCAGAAGGTGGTCGGACGGGCAGACCTCGCGGATGTCGCGGCAGAAGTCGAGCATGGCGGCGATGCCACGCTGGCCGTAGAGGATGCCGCCCGCGCAGATCGTGTCGCCGACGCACTGGTCGACGCCGTATTTCAGCGGGATCGAGATGTCGGTGGCGAAGGCTTCGACCCCGCCGATGCGGACGGTGTTCATGATGTACTTGGCACCGTCGAGCGCTTTGCGGCGGTCGGTCGTGGCCGTGACCTTGGTCTTCAGGCCGCTGACTTCGATCATCTTGCGCAGGATCTGGGCGATCATGTCGAGGTTCGCCTGGCTGATGTCAGTCAGGGCGATTTCGATGCCCTCGAACTCGGGCACCGACAGGATGTCCGAGCAGAGTTTGCGGGTGAAGCCGACGCTGCCCGCGCCGATGATGCAAAGTTTGAACGGCATGTGTGACCCTCCCATGGCTTGGGGAAAAGGCTAGGCTTGCTGGGCCATCCATTGTAGAGAAATCTTGTGCGCAAGTGGGTAATTTCATGCTGTCCAGCCTTCTGGCCCATGGCCACGACATCCGGGTGCTTGCCCCCCGTGGGGCGATGCCGTCCCTGGGGGTGCTGGCCGAGGCGGTGGGCTATGAACAACGCCGGAACGAGCTGTACAGCTGGGACGGGATGAAACGGGGGACCGAGCCGTTCCTGGTGATCCAGCATACCATCCTTGGCGAGGGGCGGCTGGATTTCGGCGGGGCGCGGTATCGGCTGGGGGCGGGTCAAACCATGCTGGTGACGATGCCCCACGCGCACCGCTATTGGCTGGAGCGGGGCGGGCACTGGGAATACTTCTGGTTCGTCCTGTCGGGGCGTGAGGCGTTGCGGCTGGCGCGCGAGGTGCTGGCCGTGGCGGGGCCGGTGTTGCTGCCTTCGGAAGATGGGGCGGAACTGTTGGCTGCGGCCTGTCATGCGCTGCTGACCCGGCCGCTTAGCCCGGCACAGGCTTCGGTTCTTGGCTATCAGGCGCTGGCGGTCTTGCACGATGCGGCCTTTGCCGGGGCAAAGCCGCAGGCCGCACTAGCGCCCGGGATGCTGCGGGTGCTGTCTCACATCGAGGCGAATCTTGGCGGGGATCTGCGGGTCGATACTCTGGCGCAGGTGGCGGGACTAAGCCGAGCGCATTTCGTGCGGCGGTTCGTGGCAGAGGTGGGGGTGCCGCCGTCGGATCTTGTCTTTGCAAGCCGGATGGACCGGGTCGAACGCCTTTTGACGGCGTCAGAGATGAAGGTGGCCGAGATTGCGCGGGCGACGGGATTTGCGGATGCGAACTATCTCGCCAAGGCGTTCCGGAGGCATCGCGGGCTGTCGCCGATGGCGTTCCGGGCGCTGCGGGATGAAGCCCTATAGTCCTCCTCGTGCGCCTTCGGCTTCTCGTCGGTGTGGCCCAGCGAGGAGCGCCGAAGGCGACGACGCGCGGTTCAGGCGGGTTCGTGCAGCGCTTGCAGGAAGGCGCGGTGGGGCAGGGCTTTGCTGGCCGCCATGCGATATTCGCGGGTCAGGAATTGGGCGGACTGGCGGGCCTTGGCGCGAAGTTCGGGGCGGGTTGCCAGCCAGTTCTTCGCGGCCTTGGGGTTCAGAAGGCCAAGGCCGTCCAGAACCGGAACGTGGAGGTGGTGGTCGGTGTGCGGCAGGGACATCGGGAAAGGCTGGAAGTCCTCAGGCCCCGGGACCTTGGTTTGCCAGAGGGCGAGGCGGTCTGACAGGCGGTCGGGCAGGGTGTTTGCCACGTCCTGCCAGAAGGCCGTGTCGCGGCGTTCGGAGACATAGTGCAGCCGGATGAAATCGCGGAAGTCGTCAACCTGCCGCGCGGCAGCGGCGCTGAAGGCGGCGCGGGCGCGGTCGTCGGGGTTGGGCAGGACTGAACTCAGCAGCATCAACTGGACCACGGTGCCGTGGATGGAGGTCGCCTCCAAGGGTTCCAGGAAGCTGGAGGAGAGGCCGAGTGCCACGCAGTTGTGGGACCATTGCTGGTCAAGGCGTCCGGCATCGATCTTGATGTCGTTGCGGACTTCGATTTGGTGGCCGAGGGTGGCTTCGATTTCGGCCTTGGCTTGGTCGGGGGTGACATGGGCGTCCGAGAAGACATAGCCGCAGCCGTAGCGGCCTTGCGTCGGGATCTTCCACATCCAGCCCGCGCCTTGCGCCCAGGCGAGGGTGCAGGGTTCGATTTCCTCGCCGTCCCGGATGTCGAGCCAGAAGGGGATGGCGCGGTTGACGGGCAGGGTTTCGCGGTAGCTGACCCAGTTGGCCCCCATCGGGCCGATCAGCGCGCGGCGGAAGCCGGTGCAGTCGATGTAGAGGTCGGCCTCAACGCGGGTGCCGCCTTCCAGCGCAAGGGCGGTGATATTGCCGGTCTCCGCGTTGCGTTCGACGGATTGGACCTGATCGTCGATGGTGGCGATGGCTTTTGCTTTTGAGCGCAGCCATTTGCCCGCCAGCGCCTGATCGAAGTGGTAGGCGTGGTGATAGGGGCCGACCGGGACTCGGCGGCCCTGAACCATGGCGAAGGGGCTGCGGTTGGCGTTGAGGAGGTGCTGGAAGAGATGCGTCTCGCCGACGCTTTCCCCCTGCGCCACCTGGTACACGTCCAGCGCGTTGACGTCGAACCCCGCCACCCGGTGCGGGTCGTCGATCGGGCCGTCGTAGGAATGCCCCACCCGCCGCCAGTCGCGGTGGCGGATGCCGAATTTGATCGTGGCCCCGGTGGCGGCGAGGAACTCGGCCTCGTCCAGACCGAAGTGCTGGAGCATCTGGCGGAAGACGGCGGTGGTGCCTTCGCCGACGCCGATGGTCCCGATCTTCGAGGATTCGATGACCGTGACCTCGCAAGCGTGACCGCCGCGACGTGCTGAGTCACCCAGCATCATCGCGGCAAGCCAGCCTGCGGTTCCGCCCCCAACCACGCAGATGCGCCGGGGCCACATCGACTTAGCCCGCCTTGCGCACGGGAACCCGCGCCCATTCCGGTAGCCAGTCGCCGTGCGCGGCCAGAAGGTCATGGGTCATCGCCCAGATCTGGTCGAGGTCCAACTCGGCCCCGGTGTGGGGGTCGAGCATGGCGGCGTGGTAGATATGCTCGGGGTTCTCTTTCAGCAGCGCCTGCACCGTCAGGTCCTGCACGTTGATGTTGGTGCGCATCAGCGCGATCAGCTGGGGCGGGATGTCGTGGACGATGGTGGGCTGCAGGCCCGAAGCATCTACCAGCACCGGCACTTCCACGGCGCAGCCATCGGGAAGCTGCGGGATGTAGCCGCGGTTGCCGATGTTGCCGTAGATCACCGACGGCTCACCCGTGACGACCGAGTTCACGATCTCGGATGCATATTCGTGGCTTTCCTTCACCTCGACGGTGTTGGCGGACTTCAGCGCCTCGGCCTCTTTCTTCCAGCGGGCGATCTGTTCGACGCAGCGCTTGGGGTATTCGTCCAGCGGGATGCCGAATTTCTCGATCAGGTCCGGGCGGTCGCGCTTGATGAACCAGGGGGTGTATTCGGCGAAGTGTTCAGAGCTTTCGGTGACGAAGTAGCCCAGCCGGGTCAGCATCTCATAGCGGACCTTGTTCGGGCAGCGCGAGTTCCAGTGGCTGGGCTTGGGGAAGCGGCCCTCGCGGTAGCCTTTGAGGAGGTCGGGGTAGAGGTTCTTGTAGGACCCGTCCGCCTGGCGGTGTTCGAAGGTCAGGTAGAAGGCCATGTGGTTGATGCCACCCGCGCGGTAGCGGATCTCCTCGACCGGAATGTCCAGGTCGCGGGCCAGTTCGTAAGCGGTGCCCTGGACGGAATGGCAGAGGCCCACTTGTTTGATTTTCGGATATTTTGCAGCGATTGCCCAGGTGTTGATCGCCATCGGGTTTACATATTGCAACATTATGGCCTGGGGTGCGACCTCCATCAGGTCGTCGCAGATCGACCAGAGGTGCGGCACGGTGCGCAGGCCCCGCATGATGCCGCCGATGCCGAGGGTGTCGGCGATGGTCTGGCGGAGGCCGAACTTCTTTGGCACGTCGAAGTCGGTGATCGTGCAGGGGTCATAGCCGCCGATCTGGAAGCAGACGACGACAAAATCAGCCCCGGTCAGGGCGCGCTTCTGTTCGGTGTAGGTCTTGACTGAGGCCTTGCCGCCGAGGGTCTGCGCCAGCTTGCCGACGATGATTTCGGATTCGGCCAGGCGTTCCGGGTTGATGTCCATCAGACGGACTTCGGCATCGGCGAGGGCCGGGCGGGACAGGATGTCACCGGCGATGTTCTTGGTGAAGACGGTGGAACCGGCGCCAATGAAGGTGATGACGGTTTTGGGCATGATGTTCCTCTAGGCTGCGATTTCGAAGGCCGCTTTGACAAGGCGGCGGGTGTAGTCGGTTGTCGGGTTCTCTAGCACCTGGTCGACCGGGCCTCGTTCGACAATGCGGCCGTTTTGCATGACGATGACCCGGTGGCAAAGCGCGCGGACGACTTTGAGGTCGTGGCTGATGAAGAGATAGCTTAGGCCCTTTTCGCGCTGCAAGCCGCGCAGAAGCTCGATGATCTGGGCCTGGACAGAGAGGTCGAGGGCGGAGGTGGGTTCGTCCAGCAGGATGAACTCGGGCTCCAGCGCGATGGCGCGTGCGATGGCAAGGCGCTGGCGCTGGCCGCCGGAGAATTCATGCGGCAGAGATAAAGCTATCTGTATTCAATGATGCTTTGGTAATCCCCAATAACACTGGAGTATATTGTGCCTTTG
>JBGSVS010000446.1:0-1934 GCA_041752895.1 Tabrizicola sp. | reverse complement strand
GAGCTGAAAGAGGTTCTTCTGCGCGACGGGCGTTTCCGGGTGGTGATGACGCGGGAAGAGGACGTCTTCGTGCCTTTGGAAACCCGCACCTCGATCGCGCGCGACGTTAGCGCGGACCTGTTCCTGTCGCTTCATGCCGATGCGCTGGCCGAGGGCGATGCGCAGGGCGCGACCGTCTATACTCTGGCCGAGGAAGCGTCGGACGAGGCGTCGGCGGCACTTGCGGAGCGGCACGACCGCGACGATCTTCTGGCGGGGCTTGACCTGTCGGATCAGGACGATGTGGTGGCCGAGGTCCTGATGGACATGGCCCGCACCGAAACCCGGCCCCGCACCGAACGGCTGGCAAAGGCCATCGTCGGCGCGATCAAGGCGGCCGAGATCCGGATGCACCGCCATCCGCTGCAATCGGGGGGCTTTTCGGTCCTGAAATCGCCCGACATCCCGGCGGTCCTGCTGGAAGTGGGGTTCCTGTCGTCAGACCGCGACTTCAGAAGGCTCTCCGATCCCGCCTGGCGCGCCACTTTGGCCGAGGCCGTCCTGCAGGCGCTGGTCACCTGGTCCGGGGAAGACGCAAGCCTTCGCGCCGCGGCAAATCCCTAAAGCGCACGCGAAACCCTGCCCGCGCAGGAAATTGTGACCTGCCAAGGTTTTGACCTGCGCGCGCGTCTGCTATACTGGGACAGACGAAATCAATGGGGATCGCCTAGTGCTTCGGTTTGTCGGCAACGTTCTGGGCGGCCTTTTCTCCTTCGTCACGCTGGGGCTGATGTTCTCTGCGCTGACGCTGGGCGGCATCTTCTTCATGTACACCCGCGACCTGCCGAGCCATGAGAGCCTGGCGCAGTACTCGCCCGCGACGATCAGCCGGATCTACAACGGCGAGGGCCGGATCATCGACGAATTCGCCCGCGAACGGCGGCTTTTCGTTCCGGCGGACGAAATCCCCGACCTGCTCAAGCAGGCTTTCATCAGCGCCGAGGACAAGAACTTCTACACGCACCACGGCTATGACATGCGCGCCATCGTCGCGGCCGTCGTTGAGGCGGTGAAGTCGCGCGGCGAAGATGTGCGCGGCGCCTCGACCATCACGCAGCAGGTCGCGAAGAACCTGCTTTTGGACGGAACCCGTTCGGGCGCGCGGGGGGTGGAACGCAAGATCAAGGAAATCATCCTTGCGACCCGGCTGGAATCGACGCTGTCCAAGGACAAGATCCTTGAGCTTTACCTGAACGAGATCGACCTCGGCTACCGCAGCTTTGGCGTGGCGGCAGCGGCGCAGACCTATTTCAACAAGACCCTGAACCAGCTGACCGTGGCCGAGATTGCCTATCTCGCGGCCCTGCCGAAGTCGCCGGGCAAGGGCCTGCGCCCGGTGCAGGAATATGATGCGGCCGTCGAACGCCGGAATTACGTGCTGGGCGAGATGCTGGACAATGGCTACGTCGAGCAGGTGGCTTATGAGGAAGCGAAGGCTCTGCCCCTGGAAACCGTGCAGGGCGGCAACTTCGAAGCCTTTCGCGATTCACTGCCGCCGCGCAGCTATTTCACCGATGAAATCCGCCGCCAGCTGTCGGGTGTCTTCGGCGAGGAAGAGTTCTTCTCGGGCGGCCTGACAATCCGTGCGACCGTCGATCCGGAACTGCAGGAAGCCGCCGCTGCAGCACTTCGCGAGGGGCTGGAGGATTACGACCGCAACCAGGGCGTCTGGCGTGGGACGGGCAAGACGCTCCCGGCCGAGGTTCTGGGGGCCGAGGCCGATTGGCGCCCGGCGCTGGCGGCGCTGGAACTGCCGCGCGACATCGCAAGCTGGTTCCCGGCCGTGGTGCTTGAGGTCGGCGAAAGCGATGCCCGCATCGGCATCGAAGGTGTGATGGACGACGAGGACGGCCATTTCATCCCGTCCGAGGACGTGACCTGGGCCCGCAAGCGGC
>JBGSVS010000445.1:0-2575 GCA_041752895.1 Tabrizicola sp. | reverse complement strand
CTCCCAGTATTTGAGGCCCCATTCGGTGGGCAGAAGATGCGGATAGCGCCACTTTTCGGCGAAAGCCCAGAGGATCACCGACAGGATCGGCCCCACCATCGCCAGCGCCATGGCCAGGATCAAGCGCCGCCGGAGCCGAGGCCTATATGCCCGTCTTCGCGCTGGAGGCTGCCTTGCTGGCCCTGGCCCTGGTCGTGGCCTGGCCGCTTCTGCGCCAGCGGCTCGACAAGACGGATCAGGAAACTACGTTCGAGACCAAGCCCAACGCCGGAGGTCAGGACGACTTGGTCACGACGAAGGTGTGACGAACTGCGAACGCAAAAGCGGCCATTCAAGAAACGGGTGAGACATGACGACAATCATCACAAGACTCTATCCCGACCTGGCAACTGCCCAGCGGGTTGTCGCGGCACTGCAGGCCAACGGCCATGCCCCGTCGACACTGGACATCATCACCAGGGGCGGAGACGGTTCGTCCGAGGACCGCATGGTTGCGGCGCGGGTGCCGAAGGCCTCGGCTGCGGCCTATGCGCCGGGCGTCAGCAAGGGGGCAGCACTTGTCGTGGTCCGTGCGCCCTTCGCACCGATCGGGACCGCGCGGGATGCCATGAAAGTGGTGAACCGCACGCCTGCGATCGACGTCGGGATCAAGGACGAGGACGTCTACTTCCGCGAAGAGCCCAAGGTCGAGACCATGGGCAAGGTTCAGCCGGGGACAGTCTTCTACATGTCCAATCCGCACCGGTCGCTCGGGCATGGGCATGTCCTCGGGTCAAACCCGCTTCTCCCCGCGAAAGAGCGGACCTCGGCGATCCGTGGCGGGGCCTACATGTCCAGGATGTTCTGGCCGATGAAGCTGGTGTCCACGGGCCGCCAGGCAAGCTCGGCGATGTCCGGGGACTTCCAGTTTTCGAAGATGTTCGGCATCCCGACGCTGATCCGGGACCTGCCGTCGCGGGAACTGATCCCGACAAAGGTCTAGGTCGCAAGACCCACAATGAAAGCGGCGCGCGGGGGGGCCCGCGCGCCGTTTGTCGTTTCGCCTCGGTGGCGCGGACCTGAAGGCCCGCGCACCAGCTGATCACATCCCCAGCGACGCCTTGTAGAGCGCGATCTGGCTGTCGCGGCCGATCTGGTCGGTGATCTTTTCCCAGGCGGCGGCGATGGCGTCTGCCGTCTCCTGCGCGCTGGCATACTGCCCGGCAAAGCCCTTGGCCAACTCGTCCTCGGCCACCGAATAGTACTGGAAGATCCCCGGGATCCGCGGCTCGATTGCCGCGTTCGGATGGTTGTAGCTGTCGGCGTTCGACCCGAGGTAATCCTCGACGAAAGCCCGGTCATAGCCCGCCGCTTCCCATTCCTCGTACTGGAAGTGGCTGTTGCGATAGGGCTGGAAGCCGGACGGATAAGCCGCCGTCCACAGGGACAGGTCCTTGCCGCCCAGATGCGCCGCTGCCGACCAGGCCGCCTTGCGCTTCTTCTCGTCGCCCGAGACGCGGGAGGTCACGTAGACGCCCCAGCCGATATAGGCCATCAGCGGTGCCTCGTTGGCGGTTTCCTCCCAAGCTCCTGCGGCCGAATTGTAGCGGCGGGTCGAGCCGGGGTTGATCCCAAAGCCGACGACATCGCCCACGACCGAGGTGTCCGAGGTCCGCGCGGACGAGCCCACGTCGCCCCACCACATGAGCATTGAACCGGTGCCCGCAAGGAACTGGCTGAAGGCCGTGGTGCCGGGGTCGGCGTTGATCTGGTCGGCCGGATAGGCGCCGGCTGCGATCAGGTCCAGAACGTCCTGGAAGGCCTGGACCCAGCCCGGATTGTTGACGCGCGGCTTCATCGTGTCGGGGTCGAACAGCCAGGCACGGTCGTCGGGGTGCTTGACATAGGCCGCAGCCCGGTTCGCCACGAAGTAGAAACCAAAGCCGCCCCAGCCCTTCAGCGGGTCAAGATAGCCATAGGCCGGCAGCCCGGTCAGCGGGTCGGTCTGGCCGACAAGCGCCTTCGACACCGCGTTGACGTCCTGCCAGGTCTTCGGCACTTCGGCCCCGCCAATGGCGCCCTCGCCGAAATAGTCTTTCCGGTAGCTGAAGGTATGGCAGTCGCCGTCAATGGTGATCCGGTAGCTCTTGCCGTCCCATGTGCCGACGGGGGGCTGCAGATAGCCCACAAGGTCGTCGGCTTCGATCTGGGTTTTCACCCAATCGGGCATCTCGTCCAGAAGGCCCTTCGACGCGGTGTCGCCCTCGAACGGCGCGCCCATCTCGATGATGTCGAAATCGACGGTGCCGGTGGCGATGGACTGCTGCAGGCGGCTGTTGTAGTCAGCCTGCGCCAGGTCGATCCAGTTGATCTTCGCGCCGGTATAGGCCTCCCACGGTTTGAGGAAGCCACGGAACAGGAAGTTGTGCAGGTTCTGGTTGTTCAGGCCAAGGAACGTCAGCGCCACGCCCGCAAACTCGCCCTCCGCCACCCCGGCCTTGGTCGCACCACGGCACAGCTCGCCCACCCGTTGCCAAGGCGCGTCGGTCGGGCTGCCCGCGCCCACACCCGGGATCGCCAGGATCTGCGCACGCAC
>JBGSVS010000444.1:0-4304 GCA_041752895.1 Tabrizicola sp. | reverse complement strand
GGGGCTCGCGGTCCGTGCGGTGGGCGAGAACCCGGCGGCGGTGGAGGCACAGGGGCTGTCGGTCACCGGGCTGTGGATGGGGGCGGTGATCGCAGGCTCGGGCCTGATGGCCGTGGGCGGGGCGTTCCTGACGCTGTCGGCGTTCTCCAGCTTCTTCTTCGAGATGGTCAACGGTCGCGGCTGGATCTGCATCGCTTTGGTCGTGTTTGGCGCGTGGAAGCCTGGGAAGGCCGTCCTCGGCGCGATCCTGTTTGCCGCCTTCGACGCCTTGCAGATCCGGCTGCAGCAGACGGAACTGGGCGCGGTGCTGCCCTACCAGCTGTTCCTTGCCCTGCCCTTCATCTTGTCGATCCTGGCGCTTATCCTGATGTCGCGCCGGGCCGAGGTGCCCGCGGCGCTGATGGTGCCCTACAACAAGGGGGAACGCTGATGTTCGATCTGCTGGTAAAAGGCGGGACGCTGCCGGACGGGACAGTGGCCGATATCGGTATCACCGGCGACCGGATCGCGGCGGTGGGCAAGCTGGACGCCGAAGCGGGCCGGGTCATCGACGCGACCGGCGATCTGGTGTCGCCGCCCTTTGTCGACCCGCATTTCCACATGGACGCGACCTTGTCCTACGGCCTGCCAAGGGTGAACGCCTCGGGGACGCTGCTGGAAGGCATCGCGCTTTGGGGAGAGCTTCGCGAGATCGCCACGGTGGATGAGATGGTCGACCGCGCGGTGACCTACTGCGACTGGGCGGTCAGCATGGGGCTTCTGGCGATCCGCACCCATGTCGACACCACGCCCGACCATCTGCGCGGCGTCGAGGCGATGCTGGAGGTCAAACGCCGGGTCGCCCCCTACCTTGACCTGCAACTCGTGGCCTTCCCGCAGGACGGGCTTTACCGGACCAAGACCGGGCGGCAGAACGTGCTGCGGGCGTTGGACATGGGGGTAGATGTGGTCGGCGGCATCCCGCATTTCGAACGCAGCATGCAAGACGGCGCCGACAGCCTGCGCGACCTCGCCCGCATCGCGGCCGAACGTGGCCTGATGCTCGACATCCACTGCGATGAAACCGACGACCCGATGTCCCGCCACGTCGAAACCATGGCGCGTGAGGTGACGCGGCATGGGTTGGGCGGTCGGGCGGCGGGAAGCCACCTGACCTCCATGCACTCGATGGACAACTACTATGTGTCCAAACTTTTGCCCCTGATTGCCGAGTCAGGGATGACCGCGATCCCGAATCCGCTGATCAACATCACGCTGCAGGGCCGCCACGACACCTACCCGAAACGCCGGGGCCTCACGCGGGTAAAGGAGATGCAGGCGATGGGCATTCCCGTCGGCTGGGGGCAGGACTGTGTCCTCGACCCTTGGTATTCGCTGGGCACGGCGGACATGCTGGACGTGGCCTTCATGGGGCTGCACGTCGCGCAGATGACCCATCCGGCGGAAATGGCGCGCTGTTTCACCATGGTCACCGAGGTGAACGCGCAGATCATGGGGCTGGACTATGGGCTGCGCCCGGGCTGCATCGCCAGCCTGGTGGTGCTGGACGCGGGCAGCCCGACCGAGGCGCTGCGGCTGCGGCCCGACCGGCTGGCGGTGGTGGCAAAGGGCAAGCTGGTGGCCGAAAGGCAGCGCTACGACGCCCGGATGTCCCTGGCCGGACGGCCCGCAACTGTCCGCCGAAGACACGGCTAGGGCGCTGGCGCGACCCAAGCCGCACAGCTTTTGGTTGCATAGTGATTCATTCCGGTTGCGAAACAGACGCGCGCCTTGGCGCTGGCTGATTTTCCGTGCAACAAGCCCTCACCCCAGGGTTGAGCCCTGCCATCCTTCAAATCTCCTCTGGATCGCCCAATTTTCGCCCCGTTCCACAACCATCACGCAAAGGATGAATTGGTGCGTTTGTGTGGACGATTGTCCCGGCGCGGGGGCCTTTCCCGGGGAAGCATCGCCTCGGATCGGTCGAAAACGCCGGAATGCTTTGCACTGTGACGGGAAGGGTGAACGAGATGGCGACGCAGAAGGCGGCAGAGCCGGTGGTCGATGAGGTCGATGACCTCATTGACGAATTGCAGCCGGGTGCCAAGCTCCTGAAGGGCCAGTATACGATCACGAGCTATCTCAACTCGGGCGGGTTCGGGATCACCTATCTGGCGAAGGACAGCCTCGACCGTGACGTGGTCATCAAGGAATGCTTCCCCTCTTCGGTCTGCCGCCGGTCGAAGGTGATGGTCGCCGCCCGGTCGCGGGCACATACGGCGGAATTGCGGTCGGTCATCCAGCTTTTCGTGCGCGAGGCCCATAACCTGGCCAAGATCGTGCATCCGAACATCGTGTCGGTCCACAACGTCTTTGAGGACAACGGCACCGCCTACATGGCGCTGGACTACATCGACGGGATGGATCTCCAGCAGATCATCGACGGCGAGGGCGAGCGTCCGACACCCGAACAGATCGTGGAGATCACCGGCAAGCTGATCAAGGCCGTGGGCTTCATCCACGAAAACGACATGCTGCACCGCGACATCTCGCCGGACAACGTGCTGATCGACAAGAAGGGCGAGCCGATCCTGATCGACTTCGGCGCGGCGCGCGAAAAGGCCAGCCAGACCAACCGGGCCATGTCGGCGCTGCGTGTGGTCAAGGACGGCTACTCGCCGCAGGAATTTTACATCGCAGGGTCCGAACAGGGCCCGTGGAGCGATCTTTATGCGCTGGGTGCTACGATGTATCACCTGATCTCGGACGAAGCGCCGGTCAACGGTCAGGCGCGTCTGGGTGCGCTGGCGGAAGACCGGCCCGACCCCTATCAGCCGCTGACCGGCCGCTTCGAGGGCTATCCGGTGGGCTTTCTGGAAGCCATCGACCTGGTGATGAACACCCTGCCGAAGCAGCGCCTGCAGTCGTCGCAGGAGTGGCTGGACATGTTCGAAGGCAATGCCGTCGCTGCCACGGTTCTGGTCGAACCGCCCGTCGAACCGCCCGTCGAACTGGCCGTCGAACTGGCCGTCGAACCGGCTCCGGGCACTGAAGATGCGGTCCAGCGGCTGGTGAACGACTTCCAGCGCGAAGAGGCCCGGATCGAAGCCGCCGCAGCTGCCGCGATCCCGACCGCTGCGTCGGTCGCCAAGGCACCGTCGCAGGTGGTGGCTACGTCGCCAGCTTCTGCAAAGGGCGGCAAGGGCATCGGTCAGCTGATGGCAGGCGTCGCGGTCGCCGTGTTGGTGGTGGCCGGGGGCTATATGGTCCTGGGCAATTTCCCGGCAGCACTTGACCCAGCGCAAGGGACAGAAGTCGCCGCCGCAACGACCGGAAACGCCGTCGCCGGAACTGCAACTCCCGACGCTGCGACCACCAGCACCGAAGTCGCAGCGGCGGAAGACCCGGCCGTGGAACCCGCTGTTCCCGTCGAGACCAGTGCCGCACCCGCGACAGTCGCGCCGGAACCGGCACCGGCAGCAGAGACTGCCACAGCCGAACCGGCCACTGACACGACCCCTGCGGCGACCGAAACCGTGGAAATCGAAACCGCCGCAGTTGTAGTGGCAGAGCCTGCCCCGGCCATTCCGGCAGCCCCGGAAGGGCGTCCGGCCGAAATCCAGGTCGGCTTTGCCGCCTGGGACGCCGAACTTCCCTTCATGGCTGACGACCGGATCATCGGCGGTCAGCCGATGACCATCGTCCTGCGCCTGTCGCCGACGGTCGACCTTGCCGAGGCCGGGGACTGGCTGCAGCCAGGCCTGCTGATCTCGGGGGTGAACGGTAAACCGACCCCGACGGCCACGGCGCTGACGGCCGAGATCCTGAACCAGATGACGGTCGATCCGGACGGCAAGGCGCGGGTCTTCGTCGAATACGCCGGGTCGGACCTGGAAAAGAAGACCGGACTTCTGACCGTTGGCGTCGTGCGGCTTGTCAGCCTGACGAACGGCGTCAGCGTCCGGACCACAGTAGTCGACGAGACCTGGACCAGCACCGTCATAGGCGTCGCCAAGCCCGAGGTCACCACCTTGCGCGAAGGCGACATCCTGTTCCGGGACAAGACCACAGGCACCCCGCTGGACACGCCGGAAGCGCTGGAAACCGTGCTGCGCGACCTCGTGGCCGCCGGGAAGACCCAGACCGAATTCTCGATCGTGCGCGACAAGAAGGTCGGCTCGGCCGTCCTGCAGCTCGCGCTTGACGAGGCGCAGTGACAATGGGCCTGTCCGTCGGTCCGCAGTCCTTTGCCGCGCAATCGGGCGGGGGCGCCTTGCGGGCAGAGGACGGGCAACCCGAGGACTGCCGCACCGCAAACCCGCTTG
>JBGSVS010000443.1:0-2642 GCA_041752895.1 Tabrizicola sp. | reverse complement strand
CTCGGGGGCGGGGCGGCTTCTGGACCACGCGGGGCTGTTTGCCGACCTGCCGGGGGCGATCTCCGACTGTGACTTCGTCTTCGCGACCACGGCGCGGGGGCGGGAGCTGGTCAAGGAGGTCGTCACCCCGGAGCGGGCGATGGCGATGGCCCGCGCGATGGGGGCCGAGGGCAAGCGGGTGGGGGTTCTTTTCGGGCCGGAGCGGGCGGGGCTGGAGAATGACGACATCGTCTGGGCCAATGCGATCGTGACGGTGCCGGTCAACCCGGACTTCCCCTCGCTGAACCTCGCGCAGTGCGTGCTTCTTCTGGGCTATGAATGGCAGCGGCAGGGAAGTGCGCTGCCCGCGTCAGTCATGGAACTGGCCCGGACGGAGTTTGCGAGCCGCGGGGATGTGGACCGGCTGGCCGACCATTTCGAGGAACGGCTGGAGGCGGCGGGGTTCTTTTTTCCCGAGACGAAGGTCGAGGGGATGAAGGCGAACCTGCGGAACATGTGGGGGCGGCTGGGGCTGACCCGGGCCGAGGTGCAGACCTTCCACGGGATGCTGCGGCAGATCGCTTTCAAGCTGAAGAAGCAGGGCGACTGAACGACGTGTCCACGCCGGACAGATTTCGCGGCCAAGAGATTTCAATGGCTTGCGCGTGGGCGTTCAGAATCCGTTCAGCATGATTGCCGCCCTCTGGCGGTCTGGTCCTGAGGTAAGGTGGGCAATATTGCCCACCCTACGCTGGTGTCAGCCCCCTGCGGTTTCGGCCCGCACCCGGTCAAACCGCAGGGCGGCAAGGTCTTGGGGCGCGATCCAGTATTCGATAACGCCGCAGTCGCAGAACATCATGCCCGGACCATAGTCGCTGTCGAGGCACAAGAGGCGCACCCCGCCTCCGGCGGTCGAGTTGGTGATGCGCTGCGCCGGGCCAAGCATCAGGTGTTGGGAATGGCGCGGGCTGGGCAAAAGCGATGTCAGATGGGCCGCATAGACGCTGGCAGGCAGACAGGCTGCAAGAGCCGGGTCGGCAATGGAGGCGCGGGCAAGGTCAAGGAGACTGCCTGAAACGGCAGACTGGATGCCGTGTGTCTCTTTGCGGGATGTCTCCGCCAGCCCGGCCAGCCAGCGGTGCAGCTGCGCGACCTTGTATTGCGGGACGGGTGCGAGGGCTGACAGCGTTCCCAGCACGGCGCGTGCATCTGTTGCAAGGGTGGCAGCGGCGCGGGCATCAGCGTCGGCCTGATCCGCCTCGGCCCGTTTGCGGGCGCGCTTTTCTTCGGTGTCGTTCCATTTGGCGTCGATATAGGACCGGTCGGTTGCAGCCCGGCGCGCCGCTTTGGTCGCCTGCTGCTGCAGGCGGGTCACGAAGGCATCAATCACGGCACCACAGAAGGGAAAGCCATCGGGCAGGGTGGTCGGGTCGAAGACGGTGTAGGGGATCGCCTTGCCCTCGGGTGTCAGGATGGTCTTGCCGTCCGCATCCTTGCGCTGGCGGTACGGGAAGAGGTCGCCCAGACGCGCAGATTCTGCGGGCGGCGGCATGACGGATGCAAGGCTTGCATCATGGGCGGCGCGGGACTGTTCAAGGTAGTCGCGGTTGAAGGTCTTCGGCTGCGCATCCTCTTCCCCCGCCCAGATTTTAACGGCGGTCGGCACAACCGGCCATTCCACATAGTGCCGCTGGCCGGGACTGTCGGCGTGGGTCGCGGGCTTGCCGCCGCTGTGGTCAATCTCGGGCAGGTCATCCGGCAGGGCGCGGGGCGGGACGGACTGGCGGGCCTTCGGCACATGCAGAACGGTATGGCTGTCGGAGAGCCGTTCCTCGTCAAGGTCGGAGAAGAACAGCAGAAGCCCGTCGCGCGGCAGGGGCGAGGTGCCGCCAAGGGTCGGCAGGTCGGCGCAATCAACCTGCGCCAGAAAGTGCTGCGGCAGGCCGGTCTGCTTGTTCCGAGGCCAGTCCATGCCGGGCGGCAGGCAGGGCAGACCCCCAAGCCAGGAGTTTGTCGTCACCGGTGACCCGGGCGGCCAGAGGCGATTGAGCAGGATGCTGTCCTGCGCCCGGTCGGCGATCAGGGCGGTGATCTCCGCTTCGGTCAGGCTGCCCTTGGCGCGGTAGCTTTGGCGCGTGGAATGTTCGGCCGCGCGAGCGGTGGCGACTTCTGCCTGCGCGGCGTGCCACGGTTCCCACTTGGCGCGATCTGCCGCGATCTTCCCAAGTGCTTTGGCAAGCGAGGGGTTCATCAGCCGGGCCAGACGCGCCTGACCCGGAGTGCCGTAAAGCTGGGCCGTCAGCGCGGCAAGCTTGCGTTGCGACGTCAACGGCAGCAGGGCAGGGTCACAGGGGAAAGTGTTTAACCCGTTGGTTTCGGCCAGTGCCTGCCAGGCCACAAAGATCGTCTGCCCGGGATAGTCAGGGGTCATCCAGGGCTGGTTTGGCGCAGGCGATCTCATGGCGGAAATGGCGCTGGTGGCGCCGGTGATGAATCCCGTGCGCGCGATTTCGGTCCATTTGCCGAACATCCATCCGCCAAGCACCGCGCGCAGCCGCAGCACAAGCCCGCCGGGGGTCGGCCCGGGGGTCGGGCCGATCCAGACCCTGCGAAGCTCTCGCGTGAAGGCCTTGTTGGCGGGCGGCAGCTGGGCCTCCAGCGCC
>JBGSVS010000442.1:0-5247 GCA_041752895.1 Tabrizicola sp. | reverse complement strand
GCGAGGCGTGGACATAGGCGTCGGCGTCGAACTTGCCGTCGTGGAAGAAGGTGAGCAGGTTCATCGACGCCAGGTTACAGGCGGTGTCGTCAAGGAACATGTATTCCGAGCAGGGGTTGGAGCCACGGATGGCGCCGTCTTCGGGGCAGGTGTGCCAGGCGTTGACGGTGTCGTGGAACTGGATGCCGGGGTCGGCACAGGCCCAGGCGGCGTGGCCGATCTGGTCCCACAGTTCGCGGGCGGAGACGGTCTTGGCGACCTTGCCGTCGGTGCGGCGGATCAGCTCCCACGGTTTGTCTTCCTTGACGGCGGTCAGGAAGGCGTCGGTCACACGGACCGAGTTGTTGGAGTTCTGACCGGAGACGGAGATGTAGGCCTCCGAGTCCCAGTCGGTGTCGTAGGTGGGGAACTCGATCGAGGTGAAGCCCTGACGCGCGTATTGCAGGATGCGGTTGGTGTAGGTGTCGGGGATCATCGCCTTCTTGGCGGCCTTGATCGCGGCCTTCAGTGCGGGGTTCAGGGTCGGGTCAGTCGCGCCGTCCATCGAACCGTCGAAGGATTTGATCGCGGCGAAGATGTCGTTCAGGCGGGCCGAATGGACCTTAGAGCCGGCGACCAGCGAGGCGACCTTCTGCTCTTCGATGACCTTCCAGTTGATGAAGTCCTCAACGTCCGGGTGGTCCATGTCGATGATGACCATCTTGGCCGCGCGGCGGGTGGTGCCACCGGACTTGATCGCCCCAGCGGCGCGGTCGCCGATTTTGAGGAAGCCCATCAGGCCGGAGGATTTGCCGCCGCCCGAAAGCCGCTCGCCCTCACCGCGAAGGGAGGAGAAGTTGGTGCCGGTGCCGGAGCCGTATTTGAAGAGCCGCGCTTCGCGGACCCAGAGGTCCATGATCCCGCCGTCGCCGACGAGGTCATCCTTGACCGACTGGATGAAGCAGGCGTGGGGCTGGGGGTGTTCGTAGGCGGAAGCCGACTTGGTCAGCTTGCCCGTGGCGTGGTCGACATAGAAGTGGCCCTGCGACGGGCCGTCGATGCCGTAGGCCCAATGGAGGCCAGTGTTGAACCACTGCGGCGAGTTCGGTGCGGCCATCTGGCGGGCCAGCATGAAGCGCATCTCGTCATAGTAGGCGCTCGCGTCGGCTTCGGTGGTGAAATAGCCACCCTTCCAGCCCCAATAGGCCCAGGCCCCGGCGAGGCGGTCGAAGACCTGCTTGGCTGAAGTTTCGCCGACAATGCGTTGATCTTCCGCCAGTTTCGCCAGCGCGTCCTCATCTGGCACGGACCGCCACAGGAATTCGGGCACGCCCTTTTCCTTGACGCGCTTCAGCACGGCCGGAACGCCTGCCTTGCGGAAATACTTCTGGGCGAGCACGTCGGACGCGACCTGGCTCCAGCCCTCGGGGACCTCGACCGCTTCGTTGCGGAAGACGACCTTGCCGTCCGGGTTGCGGATTTCGGAAACGGTGGTGGCGAATTCCATCGCGCCATACGCGCCGGTGGCTTCGGTGGTGAACTTCCGCTCGATCTTCATGCCCCTGAACTCCTGTTTTTTGCGCCCCAACCGGGCGTTTACTGTTTCAAATCGCGGGCTTGTCCGACCTGTCCCGCAGCGTTCGGCAACACCTGACCGGTCCTGACGGTTGAGCGCCGTCAAGAGGGCCGCATCCGATTTGGATGCCCTTTGTGTGAGGTCTTTTGCCTGTTCGCTGCGGCACTAGATTTAGTGGTTGTCCCCGCCGCTTTGTCAAAGTGTCGTAATATTCACGTCCTATCAACGACAAAATTTGCGCTTTGGAAAGATTTTCAGCTTGACGTTTTTCCAGCCACATCACGCGCGGGGTCACGCAAAAGTCAGGTCGCTCGCCCCATGATTGTGGAAAGATCTGGGGACAAACTTCGCGCAGTTTGTGAAGAGCGCCGAATTTGCCATGCTCTCGGCCCGGTTGCGTGGCGGCCTTCAGCAGCGCGCAGTCCGGGGTTGAACGGGACCTCGGCGATTCCCGGAGCCGAAGGGCTAACCCTTGGTGGCAGGCGGCCGGTTCATCAGCACGATCCCCGCCGCCACCAGTGCTGCCGCAAGCAGAATCGGCAGTCCGATGGTTTCGCCGAAAAGGAGCGCCCCAAGGAGGAGAGCAAGGATCGGCGTCACGAAGGAAAACGACGCCACGGTCGAGGACGGGTAGACCGAGAGGAGCCAGAGCCAGGCGATGAAGCCGCCCGCGACGACCACTGAGGACTGGAAGACGAGACCTACCAGATGTAGCGGCTGCAGGTCACGGATCAGCGGTCCGAACCCCAGCGACGCGACCAGAAGGATCGGGGCCGAGACGAGGACCATCCAGAAAAGCTGCATCTCGGCGCCTTCCGCGCGCATCACGGGGCGGCGCGCGACATAGGCCGTTAGCGCCCAGCCCCAGGCAGCCCCCAACGCGCAGAGATCGCCGGCAAGGCTCGCCTCACCGGTATCGGGTCGCGACAGGATCGCCACGGCGCAGCCGGCAAAGGCCAGGGCAAGGCCTGCAGCTTTCGGGCCGGTGATCCGATCACCGAGGCCGAAATGGGCCAGGATCGCGAACCAAACCGGCATCGAATACATGATGATCGCCGACCGGCCCACGGTCGTGAGGTCAACGGCAAGGAAGAGGAACAGAAACTCGGCCGCGAAGAGGGTGCCGATCAGGAGACCCGAACCCCAGGCCTCGCGGCGCAGGCGGGGCGGGCGGCGCTTCCAGACCAGCCAGGCCCAGACGAAAAAGATCGCGAGAAGGGACCGGAGGCCCGCAAAGAACACCGGCTGCAGGCCAACATTGACCAGTTTGATGATGACCTGGTTGACCGCAAGCAGCGCCTGCACGCCAAGAAGCATCGCCACCCCTGCCCCGTCCAGACGTTCCTTGCGCATATTTCCCCCTTTGCCCAAGCGTCTTTTGCATTGACCGGGGCGCGACGGCAAGGAAGGCTGCGCAATGAAGTCCAACGGGTGAGGAATGTTATGAGTCTGGGAAAGACATTGCTGAAGGTCGCCATCGGAATTGCCATTGCGAAAGGTGTGTCCAGCATGACCAAGGGCGGATCGTCCGCGCCGGAGGTCCCGGCAGACCGGACGACGGGCCGGACCGCTGGACGGGGCACGCCTTATGACGGGCAGGATGTGGGACGATCCTCGGGGCAGGGCTCTGGGCAGGCCCCGGGTCTGGAGGATCTGCTGAAGGACGTGATGGGGAGCGGCGGCAGGGCCCGGTCAGGCAGCGCCCGCAAGGAGGCTCCCCGACAGAGTGACAGCGAGGGTGGGCTGGGCGATCTTCTGGACCAGATCTCGGGGCAGAAGCGGTCTTCCCCGCGCGCGACGGCACCGAAGGGCGGACTTGAGGACCTGCTTGGCCAGCTGACTGGTGGCCGCGCTGCGACCGAAACCTCCCGGACAGACCGGGGGGGACCCACGGGCGGCGTGGGCGACCTGCTGGACCAGGTGCTGAACGGCAAGAAGTCCGGCGGGCCTTTGACGCTGCCGGAACCGCAGCAGGAGGAGGAGCTGTCGGCCGCACTGATGCTGCGGGCGGTGATCCAGGCGGTGAAATGCGACGGCGACCTCGACGAGGATGAAAAGGCGCGCCTGATGAAGGCGATGGGCGAGGCTGATGCGCGTGAAGTGCAGGCGGTCAACGCCGAACTGCAGCGCCCCGTGGATGTGAAGGGCCTGGCGCGGGCGGTGCCCGCGGGGCTGGAGCCGCAGATCTATGTGGTGTCGCTGATGGCGATCAACCTCGACCAGAAGGCCGAGGCGGAATATCTGCACAAGCTGGCCGGAGAGCTTGACCTGTCGCCGGACCAGGTGAACGCGATCCACGACAAGGCCCGCGCGCCGCGGCTTTATCGCTGAAAGGAGGGTGGGGCTGGACCCCACCCTCCTTTCCTTTGCCGGGTCTGCCCCCTAGAAGGGCGCATGTCCCGATCCGAACCGAGAAGCGAGAACCTGACCGGCATCCTTCTGATGCTGGCCGCCATGGCGCTGTTCGCGGTCGAGGACCTGTTCCTGAAGCTGGCCGCCGCAGACCTGCCGATCGGGCAGATCATCCTGATCTCGGGCGCGCTGGGGTTGCCGGTCTTTGTCGTGATGGCCTGGCGGCAAGGACAGGGCATTCTGGTGAAGGACGCTCTGCAACCCGCTGTGATCGCGCGCAATATCGGCGAAGTGGTTGCGGCTGCGGCCTATGTAGCGGCGCTGGCGGCGGTGCCATTGGGCACGGTCGCGGCGGTGTTGCAGGCCCTGCCGCTGTTCATGACGATGGGCGCGGCGTTGGTCTTTGGCGAACAGGTCGGCTGGCGGCGCTGGACGGCGATTCTGGTGGGCTTTGCCGGAGTCCTGCTGGTGATCCAGCCGGGGGCTGCGGGGTTTCGGGTCGAGGCTTTGCTGGTGCTCATTTCGGTCGCGGGGATCGTGGTGCGGGACCTCGCCTCACGCGCGATCCCGGCAAGGGTCTCGACAGCGCAGGTGTCGGCCTGGGGGCTGATGTCGGTGACGGTGCTGGGGCTGGGGATGATCGGCGTCACCGGCGATGTCCGGGGCGTGACCGGGACCGAAGCGCTGGTCCTGCTCGGCGCGGTGGTCTTCGGGACAGCGGGCTACTGGGCGGTGACGGCGGCGACGCGGACGGGCGAAGTGTCGGTGGTGGCCCCGTTCCGCTATTCCCGGCTGGTGTTTTCGATGGGGATCGGCGTGGTCTTCCTGGCCGAGCGGCCCGATCTTCTGACCTTGGTCGGGGCGGCGGTGATCGTGGGATCGGGGCTATACGCCTTTGCCCGCGAGAGGGCACGGAAACGTGCTTCCCTCATGGCCTGAGGCGGAGTAAACGGGCCGGGAGAGCACCCTTCGGCCTTGAGGAAACCACCCATGAGCACGATCATCGACATTCACGCCCGCGAAATTCTGGACAGCCGGGGCAACCCCACGATCGAGGTGGATGTCCATCTGGAATCGGGTGCCATGGGCCGTGCCGCCGTGCCATCGGGTGCATCGACCGGCGCACACGAGGCGGTGGAACGCCGCGACGGCGACAAGGCGCGTTACATGGGCAAAGGTGTGCTGGAGGCCGTGGCGGCCGTGAATGGCGAGTTGGCGGAGGGATTGGTGGGGTTTGACGCGACCGAACAGGTCGGCATCGACCGGACCATGATCGAAATGGACGGCACACCGAACAAGGGTCGGTTGGGCGCAAACGCCATTCTGGGGGTCAGCCTCGC
>JBGSVS010000441.1:0-6309 GCA_041752895.1 Tabrizicola sp. | reverse complement strand
GACGGGTCGCGGGCAGATTGCCCACCCTAGCGGCGGGCCAGCGCCACTCCGATCCCGGCGAGTGCCATCCCGGCCCAGGCGAGGGGCGGCATCGCCTCTCCCAGCAGCGGCCAGGCGAAAAGCGCGGACAGCGGCGGGACGAGGTAGAACAGGGCCGAGACGCGGGCCACTTCTCCAGCGCGGATCATCGCAAGAAGAAGCGTGATCGAGATCAGCGAGTTGCCGATGATCAGGTAGGCAAGGACGGCGAATAGCTCGGGCGTCCAGTCGGCTTGCAGGCCTTCGGTGGCAAGCGCCAGTGGCAGGGTGAAGGCCGCGCCGACCGCGTACTGGATCAGGTTGGCAGGGACCGGGTGGGTAGTCACGCCAAAGCGCTTTTCATAAAGCGTGCCGGCGGTGATGCCGATCAGGCCTCCGACTGCGGCAAGGATGCCGAGGGTGGGTTCCTGCGCGATGCCTGACCGGGCGAGGATCACGGTGACCGCCCCTGCCAGGCCAAGGGCAAGGCCGATCCAGCGCAGGCGGCTGACCGTCTCGCCGACCATCCAGGGCGCGATCAGGCTGACGAGGATCGGTTGCAGGCAGACAATGATCGCCACGCCGCCCGCTGAGACTCCGGATTTGAAGGCGATGTAGCACAGGCCGAAATAGCCGACCTGGATCAGGAAGCCGGTGACCGCGATGTCCCAGGCGGCGCGGCCTTTGGGCATGGCAGGCTTCAGCAGCGGGATCAGGGGGAGGAGGACGAGGACTGCGATCAGGTAGCGGAGCGCGAGGAGCGTGAAGGGTCCGGCGTGCAGAAGGCCGATCTTGGCGATAGCAAATCCGGCGGACCACAGGAGCAGGAAGATGACCGGGGCAGCGAGGAGGAGCGGGCGGGGCATGGCGCCCGTTGTGGCGGGTTTTGCGCACGGGTGCCAGAGGCGCTTGCTGATCCGTCGGAGCGAGGGGTTTCACACCCCTCGCGCTCCCCGTGGGATATTTGGGGAAGAGAAAGACAATTTTAGGCAAATTTTAGCGGAAGGTCAGTGCAGGCCAAGCTCGGCCAGCGCCTGCGCGAGGGCGGGCGGCAGGGGATCATCCTTGCCGCGGCCCTTGGGGAGGTCGCGGGGGGAGTCTTTCGGGTCAAGATAGCGCCAGCCCTGGAAGGGGCGGCGGGGGGCGGCTTCGGTGCGGATGACCTCGGCGTCCAGCACCAGGGCGCAGCGCGGGATACCGTCGCCGAGGTTGACCTCTTGCAGGTCGGTGATGCGCTGGCGGGCCAGGATCACACCCTTGATCACCCAGTAGAGCGAGCCTTCCAGCACATCGGCCTCACGCCTGGGCCACATGCGGGTGACGTGGATCGCGCGGCCTTCGGGCCACTGCGGGCGCTGGCTGCGCTGCCAGTCCAGCAGGTCCTCGACGGATTCGGCCCCGACGCAGAGTTTCAGGAGGTTGATCATGGGCCAATCATAGGGCCTGCGGCGGGGGCTTCAAGTTGACCCGAGGGGGTTCGGGGCGTATCTTGGGCCCTTCGTCCAGTTATCCACAAGAGACAGAGAGATTCGCCCCCATGTCGCGTTTCGATACCCCCATTGCTGAAGCCATCTGGGACATGAAGTACCGCTTCAAGGAGGCGGACGGGACGCCTATCGACGGCAGCGTCGAGGATAGCTGGCGGCGGATCGCGCGGGCTTTGGCTGAGGTGGAGACGGACCCCGCAACGTGGGAAGGCGAGTTCTATGCGGCCCTCGAAGGCTTCAAGTTCCTGCCCGCCGGGCGGATCACGGCGGGGGCGGGGACTGGGCGGTCGGTCACGCTGTTCAACTGCTTTGTCATGGGGACGATCCCGGACACGATGGAGGGGATCTTCACCAGCCTGAAAGAGGCCGCGCTGACCATGCAGCAGGGCGGCGGGATCGGGTATGATTTCTCGACCATCCGGCCGAAGGGAGCCGAGGTGAAGGGGGTTGCGGCGGATGCCTCGGGGCCCCTCAGCTTCATGGACGTCTGGGACGCGATGTGCCGGACGATCATGTCCGCCGGTTCGCGTAGAGGCGCGATGATGGCGACGATGCGCTGCGATCATCCTGATATCGAGGCCTTCATCGAGGCCAAGCGCGACCCGGCCCGGCTGCGGATGTTCAACCTGTCGGTTCTGGTAACTGACGCCTTCATGGCCGCCGTCAAGGCGGATGGCCCTTGGGAGCTGGTCTTCGGGGGCAAGGTCTACCGGACGGTCGAGGCGCGCGATCTGTGGAACAGGATCATGCGGTCGACCTTCGACTATGCTGAGCCGGGGGTGATCTTCATCGACCGCATCAACACGATGAACAACCTCGGCTACGTGGAGACCATCGCCGCAACCAACCCCTGCGGCGAGCAGCCCCTGCCGCCGTATGGCGCGTGTCTTCTTGGCAGCATCAACCTGCCGACGCTGGTGACGGACGCCTTCGAGGCGCACTCCAGCATGGACATGAAGGCGTTGGACCATCTGGTGCGGGTGGCCGTGCGGGCGATGGACAATGTCGTCGATGCCAGCCGCTTCCCGCTTCCGGAACAGCAGGCCGAGGCGAAGGCGAAGCGGCGGATCGGGCTGGGGGTCACGGGGCTGGCCGATGCCCTTCTCATGGTTGGCCTGCGCTATGGGTCCGAGAAGGCCGCAAAGGTCACCGAAATCTGGATGCACGCCATCGCGCGGGCGGCTTATCTCGCCTCGGTCGATCTGGCGAAAGAGAAGGGCGCGTTTCCGCTGTTTGATGCGGAAGGTTTCCTTGCCAGTGGCAACATGGCCCAGATGGACACCGACGTACGCGACGCCATCGCCACGCACGGCATCCGCAACGCCCTTCTGACCTCGGTCGCGCCGACGGGGACGATCTCGCTCTATGCCGGGAACGTCAGTTCCGGGATCGAGCCGGTCTTCGCCTATGCCTACACCCGCAAGGTCCTGCAGAAGGACGGCTCCCGCACCGAGGAAGAGGTCGTCGACTACGCCGTCCGCCTCTGGCGCGAAAAGCATGGCGACGCGCCTCTGCCGGACCATTTCGTCAACGCCCAGACCCTGCCGCCCCTGGACCATGTCCGCATGCAGGCGGCGGCGCAGAAGTGGGTGGATTCGTCCATCTCCAAGACCATCAACTGCCCTGAGGACATCAGCTTTGACGACTTCAAGGAAGTCTACATGGCTGCCTGGGACCAGGGCTGCAAAGGCTGCACGACTTACCGGCCGAATGACGTGACGGGGTCGGTCCTGACCGTGTCCGAGAAGGCCGCAACCCCGGCCGCCGCCCAGCCGGTGACGGGGGGCGAGGTGGTGTATCTGTCGGAGCCTTTGGACCGTCCCGCCGCACTTGAAGGCCAGACCTACAAGGTCAAGTGGCCGGGGTCGGAGCATGCGCTGTATATCACGATCAACGACATCGTCACGGCAGGCCATCGCCGCCCGTTCGAGGTCTTCATCAACTCCAAGAACATGGAGCATTTCGCCTGGACCGTGGCCCTGACCCGGATGATCTCGGCGGTCTTCCGGCGCGGCGGGGACATCTCCTTCGTCGTCGAGGAACTGAAAGCCGTCTTCGACCCCCGCGGCGGGGCCTGGATGGACGGGCGCTACATCCCCTCGATCCTCGCCGCCATCGGCGGGGTAATCGAGCGCCACCTGATCGACATCGGCTTTATCGAGGGCGAGGGGCTGGGGCTGAAGTCCGACCCCAAGGCGGAGCTGTTGCGGGTTGGAGAGGCTCCGCGCGGGAAGGCTTGCCCGGCTTGTGGGAGCTATGACCTGCGGATGGTGGAAGGGTGCCTGACCTGCGGGTCGTGTGGGCATTCGAAGTGCGGGTGAGCGAATGTCGCTGGAAATAGGATGGAATGTTGCCTCTGTTTTCTTGACCCGTTCCTTCTGATCCGATTTCTAGTTGCCTTCGGCAACAACCAAGAACGGGCAGACCCTTAGTAAGGCCGCCGCTACAGCTTCGACAAATTTATCCAGAACTTTAGCGCGGCGTTTCGTCCTTTCCGCCCATTCCTTCGCAGTCTTACGGTAGTGAGATTGATACGGCGGTTTGTGTGGAACCCGCTTATCAGGGCGATCTGTGATCTCTAGCAGGGCAATTCTAGAAATAGCCACATCATCAAAAGCTTCGTGGTGGTGTACGCCATGCCTTTCTCGAATCTCCTGCTCGAACTCTTTGTCAAACAACTTTATAAATTTTCCAAAGTCCAACCCGTGGTCAGGTGCCGCGTCCTTAACAGAAAATGAAAGTCTCTTTAGACGCTCTCGAAACTGATAGAACCTCCCAAAGTACATTTCGCAGCAATACCTTAAATGACTTCCCCGCGAGATTGGTGTGCCAGAAAATGGGAAACGTCTAAAATACCACTCCACATCACGCAATGCTTCAACAGTACTCAATAGTTCAAGGTAGGAAGTTAAAACAGCATGCTCTTTCTCCAGTTCCAGCGAGAACTTAAAGTCTTCAGAGCTTCTTTGAGCAGTCATGAATTCATCGTCAAATCTAAGTGTATATCCGATTTGTGAGTGCTTCCACTCCTTCCAGCCCGGATATTCTTGCATCTTCTGCATCCAGTCTCGGATAGCCTGAGAAAGACGATCTTTAGCAGTGCTACTGGGAGTCATTTGATGCCTTTACGCTACCTTTTTTAAGTCTGCCCAACTTCGTCGACCGGAACGTCCGCCAACAGGAATTTTTACTTCACCCCATTTGCCCTTCCGACGAAGTCCGTCAGGTGGGGCACATAGTCCTCCGGCCCCGCGCCGCCCTGTGCCACCGCCCCGTCGAAGCTGTTCTTTGCCGCACTCGCCATCGTGGTGGTGACGGTGGCGGCGTTGGCCATGCTTTCAAGGTAGCGCAGGTCCTTGTAGGCGTTCGACAGGGTGAAGCGGTGGGCCTCGCGGTTGCCCTCCAGCGCGTAGCCCATGAAGGTCTGGTAAAAGCCGCAGTCCATCCGGCCGCCGCGGATCACGCTGTCGAAGGTGGCGGTGGAGATGCCGACCTTGGTGGCCAGAGCCAGTGCCTCGGCGTAGATCGCGGCGTAGCCGAGCGAGAGGAAGTTGTTCAGAAGCTTCATCCGGTGCCCGTCGCCGACCCGGCCGATGTGGACGATCTTCCCGGCCCAGGTGGCGATGACGGGCTGGATGCGTTGGAAGACCTCCGGTTCGGCACCGACCATGCAGTCGAGCGTCCCCGCCCACGCCTCCTTCGGGGTGCGGGACAGGGGGGCGTCGGCGAAGTGGACGCCTTTGGCGGCAAGGTCGGTTGCGAGGCGTTCGGTGACGGTGGGGTCGGAGGTGGAGCAGTCGACGATCACCGTGCCGGGTTTCAGGTGGGGGGTCATCTTCGCGACCGCCTCGGCCACCTGAGGCGAGCCGGGGAGGGTGAGGAAGATGATCGTCGCGCGGGCGGCGAGGTCTTCGAGGCTGGCCTCGGTGGCGCCCCTGGTCAGCAGGTCATCGACGGGCGCGCGGTTGCGGTGGGAGGTGACGGTGAGGGGGTAGCCCTTCGTCACGATGTTCTTCGCCATGCCGTGGCCCATCAGGCCGGTGCCGATGAAACCGATGTGTTCCTGGGTCATTGGAGTCTCCTTTGGCGGAAGAGTGCGGCAGGTCGCCCGGGTTGACAATCCGGCTTCCGCCGGGCCGACTGAGGGGGATCAAAAAGGGAGGCCGAAGATGTTCCGCGCACTGGTTCTTGAGAAGGAAGGCGATGCCGCCGTGGCTCATATCCGCGAGCTGGAGGACAGCGCGCTGCCTGCGGGGGACGTGACGGTGGCGGTCGAGTATTCGACGCTGAACTACAAGGACGGGCTGGCGTTGTCGGCGAATGGGGGCGGGATCGTCCGGGCTTGGCCGCATGTTGGCGGGATCGACTTTTCTGGCACGGTCGAGGCGTCGGACGATGCCCGCTACAAGCCCGGTGACAAGGTCGTGCTGACCGGCTGGCGGGTGGGGGAGGTGCATTGGGGCGGCTATGCACAGAAGGCGCGGGTCAAGGCGGACTGGCTGGTGCCGCTGCCTGTGGGGCTGACGACGCGGCAGGCGATGGCAGTGGGGACGGCGGGGTTCACGGCGATGCTGGCGGTGATGGCGCTGGAGGAGCATGGGCTGACGCCGGCGAAGGGTGAGGTGCTGGTGACCGGGGCGGCTGGTGGGGTCGGGTCGGTCGCGGTCGCTTTGCTGGCACGGCTGGGGTATCAGGTCGCGGGAGTGACCGGGCGGCCGGAGACGGAGGGGTACCTGCGCGACCTTGGGGCCTCGCGGGTGGTTCCCCGGGCGGAGCTGGCGGAGACGGTGAAGCGGCCGCTGGA
>JBGSVS010000440.1:0-1553 GCA_041752895.1 Tabrizicola sp. | reverse complement strand
CGCCGGGGCCAACGCCCTGTGCCTGCGGCCCACAAAGCTGCGCCGCGTGGCGCTGGTCGAAACCCATACCGACCCGAACGCAAAGACCCTGGGGGTTGCGGCCATCACCCAGCGCCTTGCGGCTCTTGGCGCGAACCTTACGGCCCACTACCACTGCCCGCACCAAGAGGCCGACCTGGCGGAAAGCCTGCGTCAGGCCAAGGCCGATCTGATATTGATCCTCACCGCCTCGGCCACCTCGGACCCGAACGACGTCGCTCCAGGGGCCGTCCGCAGGGCAGGGGGCACGGTTGACCGCTTCGGGATGCCGGTCGATCCCGGCAATCTTCTGTTCCTCGGTCAGCTGAACGGCACCCCGGTCATCGGCCTGCCCGGCTGCGCCCGCAGTCCTGCGCTGAATGGGGCCGACTGGGTGATGGAGCGGCTGATCTGCGGCGTGCTCGTCACTTCGGCAGACATCGCAAGGATGGGGGTCGGGGGCCTGTTGAAGGAAATCCCCCAACGGGGTCGCCTGCGCGAAGCCCACGATTTTTCGGCGAAAAATCCCGGCAGCACCGCGACACCGGAATGACAAACGGGGCCCGAAGGCCCCGATTTTTCGCAGAAAAATCGTACTCTCCGAAATTACTTCGGCGCGACCATCATCACCATCTGGCGGCCTTCCAGGCGGGGAAAGCTCTCGATCTTGCCGATCTCGGCCACGTCCGACTCGACCCGCTTCAAAAGCTCAAGCCCCAGCTCCTGGTGGGCCATTTCCCGGCCACGAAAGCGCAGGGTGACCTTCACCTTGTCGCCTTCTTCCAGGAACTTCACCACCGACCGCATCTTGACCTCATAGTCATGGATGTCGGTGCCCGGGCGGAACTTGATTTCCTTGATCTCGATGATCTTCTGCTTCTTGCGGGCTTCCGCCTCGCGCTTCTGCGTCTCATACTTGAACTTGCCGAAGTCCATGATCTTGCAGACCGGCGGCTCGGCGGTGGGCGAGATTTCCACCAGATCAAGACCCGCTTCTTCGGCCATCTGCATCGCCCGGGCCGGGGTCACCACCCCGACGTTTTCGCCGTCCGCCCCGATCAGGCGGATTTCAGGCGAGCGAATGCGGTCATTGATGCGGGGACCGGTTTCGCGTTGCGGCGGGGCATTGTGTGGTCTGCGAGCTATGGCGTTCGTCCTTTGATGGTTCATTCAGCGGCGGCAATCTAGGCGAGGGCGGGCGGCTCCGCAACCCGCGCAGGCCGTGTTCCACCAAGAATCCTGCGGTTTTCGGCCTTTTTCGTATTGCGTTAACCTCGTGGTCTTTTCATTCCCGGGCCAAGCTGCCATATGACCGGCATCCGGGCCTCAGGCCCAGGTCATGGGAGAATATGACATGAACAGATCCGTAATCATCGGCGCCATCGTCGTCCTTCTGGCTGCTGGCGGCTACTACCAGTTCAGCTACAAGCCGGCGCAGGACGCCGAAGCTGCCGCTACCGCTGCCGCCGCTCAGGCCGAAGCCGACGCGAAGGCCGCCGAGGAAGCTGCTGCCAAGGCCGCCGAGGACGCTGCTG
>JBGSVS010000439.1:0-4268 GCA_041752895.1 Tabrizicola sp. | reverse complement strand
GGCAATGCCGCGCTGACAGCGGAGGAAGTCGCTGCCGCTGCGGCGCTTGCCGACAACGCGACCTAGGCCGGGCATCGCCCGAGGCACAGGCAAAGGATGCGAAGCCTCTCGCCCTGCGGTTTTCTTTGCGCTATGCCAAGTCGACCACAAGGGGACATCGCCATGGCTGCCGAACTTTCACCCATCGACCAGGCCAAGTTCGTCGCGGCGCGGCGGTCGGTGGATTTCGTCGAAACCGGGATGAAGATCGGCCTCGGGACCGGGTCCACCGCCGCCTGGATGGTGCGCTGCCTGGCCGAACGGGTCCGCGACGACGGGCTGGCGATCACCTGTGTGTCGACCTCGGTCCGGACGGCTGAACTTGCCCGGTCCACCGGCCTGCATGTCGTCACGCTGGACGACGTGCGCTGGCTGGATTTGACCATCGACGGGGCGGACGAATTCGACCAGAACCTGAACCTGATCAAGGGCGGCGGCGCGGCCCTTCTGCAGGAAAAGATCGTCGCCACCGCCAGCGACCGGATGATCGTTATCGCCGACGCGGCGAAAGAGGTCGCCCAGCTTGGGTCCTTTCCGCTGCCGGTCGAGGTGATCCCCTTCGGCTGGCAAACCACCAAGGCGCTGATCGAAGAGACGCTTTACAGCCTCGACGTCCTCAGCCGCGATGTGTCGCTGCGCATGGCCGGGGCTGAGCCGCTGCGGACTGATGAGGGGCACTATCTGCTGGACCTCAACCTCACGCGGATCGGCAACCCCCGGCAGCTGGCGCTGGTCCTGAACCAGATCCCGGGCGTGGTCGAGAACGGGCTTTTCATCGACATCTGCGACGTTGTGGTGATCGGCCACGGTGACGGACGGGTGACGGTGAGCGACATCAACTCGGGAAAAGTCGAGAACGGGTCGGTCGACATCACCGAAAGCCGCAACATCTTTGCAGATCTGGACTAAGGGCAGGGGTCACCCGATGGTGACCGGAAAACGGCTGGCCGGGCTTTCCCCGGGGCGCCGGAAGGCATAGCTTCCCGGCCGACACGAACGGCAGGCGGTGCGCAACATGGCTTTCGACTACGATCTCTTCGTCATCGGCGGCGGCTCGGGTGGGGTGCGCGCAGCGCGGATCGCTTCGGGCGAATATGGCGCGAAGGTGGGCCTCGCCGAGGAAAGCCGGATGGGCGGCACCTGCGTCATCCGGGGCTGCGTGCCGAAAAAGCTGATGGTCTTTGCCAGCGCCTACCCCGAAGCCATCGCCGAGGCGCGGGAATATGGCTGGGACGCGACGCTGGGCGGGTTCGACTGGACGCGCTTTCGCTCCAGGCTGGAGGCAGAGCTTGACCGGCTGGAAGCAGCCTACCGCAACACGCTGAAGACTGCGGGAGTGATTGTGCATGACGAACGGGCGACGGTCGTCGATCCGCATCGGGTGCGACTGGCCTCGGGGGCGGAATTCACCACGAAGCACATCCTGGTGGCAACGGGCGGCTGGCCCTTCGTCCCTGACATTCCGGGGCGAGAGCTGGCGGTCACCTCGAACGAGATGTTCCATCTGCCCGCCCTGCCGAAGCGGGCGCTGGTGGTGGGCGGTGGTTATATCGCCAGCGAGTTTGCCTGCATCCTGAACGGGTTGGGCGTGAAGGTCAGCCAATACTACCGCGGCGCGCAGATCCTGCGTGGATTTGACGACGAGGCGCGGGGCCATGTGGCGAACGCCATGCAGGCGCAGGGGATCGCCATCCACTGCGGCACCGACGTGATGCGGCTGGAAAAGACCGCGTCGGGCATCCGGGCGGTGGCCACGGACGGCTCGGAAAGCGAGTTCGACCTGGTGCTGTACGCCACCGGCAGGCGTCCGAACACGGCCAGTCTGGGGCTTGAGGCGCTGGGCCTGACCCTAGGCCGGGGTGGCGAGATCCCGGTGGACCGCTACAGCCAGACCACCGTGCCTTCTGTCTTCGCGGTGGGCGACGTGACGGGCAGGATCAATCTGACCCCCGTGGCGATCCGCGAGGGGCATGCCTTTGCCGACACCGTCTTCGGCGGAAAGCTCACCGCCTTTGACCACACGCTTGTCGCCTCGGCCATCTTCACCCAGCCGGAAATGGGCAGCGTGGGTCTGTCCGAAGAAGCCGCCCGCGCGCAAGAACCCATCGAAGTCTACTCCACCGCCTTCCGCCCGATGCAGACCGCCTTTGCCGGCAAGCCGGACCGGGTGCTGATGAAACTGATCGTCAGCCAGTCCAGCCGCAAGGTTCTGGGCTGCCACATCGTCGCACCCGAGGCGGGCGAAATGATCCAGCTTGCAGCCATCGCAATCGGCATGGGGGCAACGAAAGAGGATTTCGACCGGACCTGCGCGGTGCATCCGACGATGTCCGAAGAGCTGGTCACGATGCGAAAACCGGTGCGGACTGCGTGACTTCGACGCTGGACGGGTTGATTTCCGGCTGGATATGACCAGCTTAGGCAAGAGTTAAGGATGAGGTTCTGAAGAATGGCAGGTAGTGGCGGTCCCTGGGGCGGCGGTGGCGGTTCTGGCGGGGACGACCGGGGCGGCCGGGGCAACAACGACGACGAGGATCGTCGCGGCGGTCGCCGTGGCGAAACCGGCCCAGGCATTCCGGAAATCGACCAGCTGATGAAGAAGGGCCAGGAACAGCTGCGCGTCCTCATGGGCGGGCGTGGCAACCGGGGCACGGGCGGCGGGCCCGGCGGCGGCGGACCGGAAGGCCCGGTCTTCACCAAGCAGGGCATCGGCCTTGGCGTTCTGGCGCTGATCGCCGTCTGGTCCTTCATGTCCTTCTACACCGTGCGGCCCGAAGAACGATCGGTCGAGCTCTTCCTTGGCGAAAGCTCGGGCGTCGGAGATCCGGGGCTGAACTTCGCCCCCTGGCCCATCGTGCGCTACGAGAAGGTCCAGGTCACCGGCGAACGCACCACGGACATCGGCACCGTGGCGGGCAGCGCCGACAGCGGCCTGATGCTGACACGCGACCAGAACATCGTCGACATCGGCTTTCAGGTCGTCTGGAACATCTCGGACCCGGAAAAATACCTCTTCAACCTGGTCGACCCCGAGGACACGATCCGCGCGGTCAGCTCCAGCGCCATGCGCGACATCATCGCGCGGTCCGAACTGTCGCCGATCCTCAACCGCGACCGGGGCGTCATCGCCTCTGACCTGCGGACGGCGGTGCAGGCGACGCTGGACAGCTACAGCGCCGGGATTTCTGTGATCCGCGTCAACCTGCAGACCGCCCAGCCCCCGCGTGAGGTGATCGACGCCTTCCGCGACGTGCAGGCCGCCCAGCAGGAACGCGACCGGCTCCAGAATGAGGCTGACGCCTATGCCAACCAGGTCACCGCCGGTGCCCGCGGTGAAACGGCGCGGCTTTTGGAAGATGCCGAAGCCTATCGCGCCCAAGCCGTCAACTCGGCCCAGGGTGAGGCGGCGCGCTTCATCTCGGTCTACACCGAATACCTGAAGGCGCCCGAGGTTACCCGGCGGCGGCTTTATCTGGAAACCATGGAACGGGTGCTTGGTGGCATGAACAAGGTCATCCTCGACGGCGTTTCGGGTGGCGAGGCCGGGCAGGGCGTCGTGCCCTTCCTGCCCTTGAACGAACTTGGCCGGATGACGCCCGCGCAAGGTGCGGGCACTGCAGGGGGGTCGAACTGATGCGTGCGATGTATCTTGTCCCCGCTGCCGTCGTTCTCTTGGTGCTTATCCTGTCCTCGGTCTTCATCGTGGACGAACGCAAGAGGGCGCTTGTCCTGCAGTTCGGCCAGGTCATGCAGGTGAAGGAGACCCCGGGCCTTGGCTTCAAGGTTCCGCTTCTGCAGGACGTGGTGCTGTATGAAGACCGCATCCTTGGCCTCCAGACCCAGCCTATCGAAGTGACGCTTCTGTCCGACCGCCGCCTGGTGGTCGATGCCTTCGCGCGCTGGCGAATCGTCAATCTGGTTCAGTTCCGCCAGTCGGTCGGCACCGCCGGAGAGGAACGGGCGCAGACGCTGCTTGGCAACATCCTGTCGCAGGCGATCCCCGAGGTTCTGGGTAACGCCACGCAGGACCAGGTCCTGAGCCAGGACCGCGCCGGGCTGATGAACCAGATCCTCGCGATCGCCAAGCGCGAGGGCGCAGCCCTTGGCGTCGACGTGATCGACGTGCGCCTGACACGGTCGGACCTGCCCGAGCAGAACCTGGAAGCAACCTTCGCCCGGATGCGGGCCGATCGTGACCGCGAAGCCGCGGACGAACGGGCGCGGGGTGG
>JBGSVS010000438.1:0-1938 GCA_041752895.1 Tabrizicola sp. | reverse complement strand
GTGAGCTGTGCACAAGCACAGTCGTTCCTGCTGCCAGCGCCTGCATTCCCTAGAAGCTGTGGGACTTCTGTGATGCACATGAACTTGATGTGCAAGTATCACACCAATTTTAGTCGAATTGTTCAGGTCGCGTCGCAGAAGACTTCGGCGAGGAGGGGCACGAGCCAGTCTTCGTCTTCCTTGGTGAAGGCGGAGGGCGCGTCGCTGTCGAGGTCAAGGACGCCGAGAAGGTCTCCCTTGCCGTTCCAGACCGGAAGGACAAGCTCCGACCGGGTCGAGGAGGAGCAGGCAATATGGTCGGGGAAGGCCTCGACATCCGGCACGTTCTGGACCTGCCCGGTGCGGGCGGCGGCACCGCAGACCCCGCGGGCAAAGGGGATCATCAGACAGCCGTGGCCGCCCTGGTAGGGGCCGATCTTGAGAAGTTCGGGCGCGGTCACGCGGTAGAAGCCGGTCCAGTCGGCAAGAGGGTGGGCGTGGTGGATCTCGCAGACGACGGTGGCCATCAGTGCGACGGTATCCGTCTCGCCGTGGGTCAGGGCGCGGATCGCCTGGGTGATTGCGGGGCGGTCGATGTCAGTAGCCAAGGGCGCAGCCGTCCTTTCGGGGGTCCGATGCGCCGATCAGGACGTCGCCGTCGATGCGGATCGCCTGCGCGCCGCCCAGCGGGGTCTGCGGGATGACGACAGAGTGGCCCATCGCGGCAAGCTCGGACCGGACCTGGTCGGAATAGCCGCGCTCGACCTCCATCCCCTCGGGGCCGGAGAAGCTGCGGGGCGCGTCCATCGCCTGTTGCAGGTCGAGGCCATAGTCGACGAGGTTGGTGACGAACCGCGCGTGGCCGCAGGGCTGATAAGCGCCGCCCATAACGCCGAAGGGCATCAGAACCCGGCCGTCCTGGCGGATCATGCCGGGGATGATCGTGTGCATCGGGCGCTTGCCCCCGGCGGCTTCGTTCGGGTGGCGCTTGGCCAGGGTGAAACCCGCGCCGCGGTTCTGGAAGTTGATGCCGAATTTGGACGAGGCGAAGCCCGATCCGAAGCCCCAGAACACCGAATAGATCAGCGACACGGCCATCCGGTCGCGGTCGACTACGGTGATGTAGATAGTGTCGCGATGGACCGCCTCGGTCAGAGGGGCGGCCTGCGGCATGGCGCGTTTGGGGTCGATCAGCGCGGCGAGTTTCGCGGCAGTTTCCGACGACAGCATGTGGTCAAGCCGCGTCGTGTGGCCGGGGTCGGCGATAAAGCGGTTGCGGGCGTCGTAGGCAAGCTTTGCGGCTTCGGCCTCGACATGGGCACGGGCGGCTCCGAACGGGTCCATCGCCTTAAGGTCGAAGTGCCGCAGGATGTTCAGCATCAGGATCGCCGTCGCGCCCTGGCCATTCGGCGGATGCTCGACCAGATCGACGCCCTGATAGGGCCCCGAGACCGGGCTGGTGTAGTCGCAGGCGGTGGCGGAAAGGTCGTCCAGCGTGTGGGTCCCGCCCAACGCCTGCAGCGAGGCGATCATGTCTTCGGCCACCTCGCCTTCGTAGAACCCGGCGCGGCCTTCGCGGGCGATCCGGCGCAGGACTTCGGCCTGACCCGGCGCGCGGAAGACCTGGCCCATGACCGGGGCCTTTCCGCCCAGGGTATAAAAATCGCGCGCCGCGCCCTTCAGGAAGGGCAGGTCGTCGGCCCAGTCGAAAGCGACTCGGGGGGCGACGGGGATGCCTTCCTCGGCATAGCGGATCGCGGGGGCCAGCGTTTCGGCCAGCGATTTCATCCCGTAATCCGCGTTCAGGCGGCAGAAGGCGTCGATGGCGCCGGGCAGGGTGACCGCCTCGATCCCCTGGATCGGGATCGCCGTCAGCCCCCGGGCGCGGAGGTCGGCGGCGTTCAAACCTTTGGGCGACCGGCCCGAGCCGTTCAGCGCGATGATGTCTTCGGACCCGGG
>JBGSVS010000437.1:0-2914 GCA_041752895.1 Tabrizicola sp. | reverse complement strand
CGAGGGTCAGGGGGGCTGGCGGCGGAGCGGAGGTAAGCTCGGCCCATTGGGCGGTGATGGGGGGCTGGAAGGAGAGTGTCGCGTCGCGGGCAGTGACTTCGGTGAGGGTCACGCTGGCGAGGGGGGTGCCGTTGGCGGGTGTGGCGTAATCGGTGAGTTCAGAGCCTTCGGTCAGGCCGTCGAGGAGGCCAGCGGCGAGGTGGCCGTCCATCAACGGGAAGCGGTCAGTGGAGGGTCCGGTGCCGAAGACGGAGGCAAAGAGGAGCGGGCCTTCGCCGTCGGGCATCTGCCTGGCTGGGCCCTGCGCCATGGCCTCGGTCGTGGCGGAGAGGACTTGCGCCCAGTTGGCTTCGGGGGCGGCGCGCAGGGTTTGTGCAAGCCGGAGGGTGAATTCGCCGTGCCAGGTGCCATCGGGCATCGGATATTCGAAAGAGCGTTGGTCGGACTGGGAGGAGTAGAGGAAGACGAACTCTCCATCCAGCGGCGGGGCTGGGGTGCCTGCGATGGGGATGATGTCATCGGGGATGCCGAGTTGCGCGTCGTCGATCACCTTGGCGACCCCCTGCCCTCCGACTGCGCGGAAGCCGGTGGCAGAGTGGCAGGCGTCGATCAGGCCGATAACTTGCACGCCTTTGGTGAGGGTGGCCTGCGCCCAAGCTTGCAGGTCGTCGTCGACGAGGGCGTTCTCAACGGCTCCGATGCTGCCCTTCCAGCCTGTGGCGTCGGCGGGGAGGAGAAGCTCGTCATAGCCGCCGCCTTCGTCGCCGGACAGGTCGGGGGCCTGGGCGCCGTGGCCGGAGAAGAAGAAGATGACGGTGTCGCCTTGGGTGGAGGCTGCGGTGGCGGTGGTGAGGGCCGCGAGGATTTCGGCGCGGGTTGGCTGGCCGGTCAACGTGCCTGCGGGCAGGTCGGTGGGGTCGGACGTCAGGAGCGTGATGTTCGCCGGGGCGACCCCACGGACGATCAAGGTTTCAGCCATCAGGCGGGCGTCGTTCGCGGGACCTTTCAGGTCGGCGTCGAGGGTGAGGTAGTCGGAAACGCCGACCACGACAGCGCGGATTTCGGCATGAGCCTGAGGGGCCAGAAGGGCCGCGGTCACTGCAAATATGAAAAAGCCCTTGCGCATTTGGGCGGCAGGATACTGCGGGTTAGCGTTGGGACAAGTGGGGTGGAACGGGTAACGGGATTTGTCATGGGGGGCTGGGTGCCAAGCCATGCCTGACGTAGGTCGGGTTGGAACGGCCTTCAAATTGAGCGCTGACGCGCAAGTCCTTTGTCTCGCCGCTTTGCGTGAAGGACGCAAAGCGGCTCGGGTAGAGCCTCCGGCGGGGATATTTGGGCAAATGTGAAAGGTTGGCTTGACGTGCGTGTCGCAAGGCCTGTCCCGGCCAGTCAGTTGAGGGGGGTCACGCGGCGGCCACCGGCGGCGATGCCGGTCTGGATTCGGGTGTCGATGGCGTTGCCTTCTAGGGAGGCGAGGAAGCCGTTGAACTCGGGCGTTGTGCGGGTGGCCTGGCGACCGGCTTCGATGACCATGTCGACTTGGTCGGTGGGGAGTTTGAGGCGGGTGGGGACGGCGTCAAGCTGGTCGCGAAGGTCCGTGGGCAGGGAGGCGAAGCTTGCCTCGCCGACGAAGAGTTTCACGTCCTTGCAGTCCCAGCCTTCGGTCGTGCCGCGCAGTTTGCGGACCTCGGACAGGGGTAAGGCGCAGCGCCATTCGATGAGTTCGGATTCCCAGAGGCGGAGTTCTCCGCGCATGGAATCGTAGCCGGAGCGGGAGGCGGCGGACATTGCGGAGGTTGCGATGGACATCGCAAGGTTGACGCCTCCTGGTCCCGCGACCTTTTGCGTCCAGTCGTAATCCTTGTCGACGCCCGCGTTGGCGACGAGGAAGAGCATGCGCTTCAGCTTGACGGCTTCCTCGGCGGTGAGGGGGGCATAGGGGACCTGGGCGCGGGCGCGTTCCACCGCTAGGCCCGTCGTGCCGAAGTTGTCGGTGATGCCGCCGTCGAGGAGTTTGACGAATTTCACCTCTGACGGGTTGGTGTAGCTTTCCAGGGCGCGGGCGTGGGCGCGCATGGCGGCGGTGGCTTCGGGGTTGTAGCGGGCGGCGGTGAGCCAGTCGGGTTCCTTGTACGCGCACTGTTTGTGGTGGGCCTCCAGCACGATGGGGGTGAAGACCAGCGGGAAGGCGGCGGAGGCGGCGACGGCTTCGGAGATTTTGACCTTGGAAAGGTCGGAGCAGAGGGCGTCGAAGGTCTCGGGGGAGAAGAGGAAGGGCGTGTTGTTCGCCATGTCGGTGGCGTTGATCCAGGTCTTGATGCGGGACTTTCGCAGGTCGGCGAAGGTCGCGCCGTGGAAGAGGGTCTCGTCCAGCGTGCGGCCAAAGGTGTCGCGGCCATTGACGCCCCCGGCGATACCCTTGGCGATGGTCAGGGGGTTGAAGCCCGAGGTGGTCATGTGGGCTTCGGCGTTTGTCGTCAGGAAGGTTTCGCGGAAACCTTGCATGCCCGGCGGGCCCTTGAGGCCGATCTGCGCGGCCATGACCGACCCGCCGGAGACGCCCGAGACGAGTCGGACATTGTCGAGAAGGCCGTTCGGGGTGCCGGTCTGGGTGGCCTGAAGCTCTTGCAGCATCCCGTAGGCGAAGGCGGTGGCGCGCATCCCGCCGCCGGAAAAGGCGAGGCCGATGTAGAGGTCATCCCCGGGGGCGGGGTCGGTGAGCGGGGCGTTCTCTCCCGCCAGGGGCTGGTTCTGCGGCTGGTTCCAGGGCGCGCAGCCGAGGAGGAGCAGAAGGGGGAGAAGGGCGCGGCGCATCGGGGCTCCTGAAGGTCAGTCCGATTGCTGCAGCCTTGGCCAGCGGATTTCAAGCGCGAAACCCTTTTCGGTGGGCGGAAGGGTGAGGCGGGCGCCG
>JBGSVS010000436.1:0-2890 GCA_041752895.1 Tabrizicola sp. | reverse complement strand
GCTTTTGGGCTGGGCGTGTCCGGAGGTGGAGCCTTCCGGCCCGGACCATCCGGCGCGGCTGCGGCTCACGCTGGACCGGGAGGGTCGGGCGGAGTGGACCGCTGCGGCGCTACCCCCGGCCAAGGCTGAGTGGCGGGTGGTGTTGGCGCGAGAACGGCTGCGGTCGGACGATCCCTGGCTGCGGGTCAAGTCTACGAAGCGGACCGCTTATGACCGGGCGCGGGCCGACCTGCCAAAGGGGCTGGACGAAGCCCTGTTCCTCAACGAACGCGGCGAGGTTTGCGATGGGTCGATCACCACGGTGTTCTTCAACCGAGGGCAGGGGATGCGGACGCCGCCCTTGTCCTGCGGGTTGCTGCCGGGCGTCCTGCGAGCGGACCTCGGTTGCCCGGAAGAGATGCTGCTGGCCGAGGACCTGTCCATGGTGCGGCTTTGGGTCGGCAATGCCCTGCGGGGGCTGATCCCGGCGGTTTTCATACTGGATTAAATATCCCCGCCGGAGGCTTCTGCGGCCGATGCCGGGTGCCTCCGGCGGGGATATTTGCGCCAGTATGAAAGGGCGCGGGCTTGACTTCGGGGAGGGGGCGAGGTGTATCGGCGCGATGACCTCAAGGCCCTCTGGAAGGGGAACGCAGATGCACGCCTATCGCAGCCACACCTGTGCCGCGCTGAACAAATCCAATGTCGGCGATACCGTCCGCCTGTCGGGCTGGGTCCACCGGGTGCGCGACCATGGCGGCGTGCTGTTCATCGACCTGCGCGACCATTACGGGATCACCCAGGTCCTGTGCGATGGCGACTCCGGGGCGTTCAAGGCGCTGGAGGCTGTGCGGGCAGAATGGGTGATCCGGATCGACGGTCGGGTGAAGGCGCGGGACGCCAGCCTCGTCAACGCCAAGATCCCGACCGGCGAGATCGAGGTTTATGTGACCGAGGTCGAGGTGCTGGGTGCGTCGGAAGAACTGCCGCTGCCGGTCTTCGGCGACACCGAATACCCCGAGGAAACCCGGCTGACCTACCGCTTCCTCGACCTGCGGCGCGACACGATGCACCAGAACATGATGCTGCGGTCGAACGTGGTGCGCTGGCTGCGCAACGCGATGTGGGATCAGGGCTTCACCGAGTTCCAGACGCCGATCATAACGGCATCCTCGCCCGAAGGCGCGCGCGACTTCCTCGTGCCCTCGCGCCTGCATCCGGGCAAGTTCTACGCCCTGCCGCAGGCGCCGCAGCAATTCAAGCAGCTGATCCAGGTCGCGGGCTTCGACCGCTATTTCCAGATCGCGCCCTGCTTCCGGGATGAAGACCCGCGCGCGGACCGTTCGCCCACCGACTTTTATCAGCTGGACGTCGAGATGTCCTTTGTCACGCAGGACGACGTCTTTGCCGCCGTTCAGCCGGTGCTGCAGGGGCTCTTCGAACATTTCGGCAAGGGCCGCAAGGTCCATGCTGACTGGCCGCGCATCGCCTATCGGGACTCGCTGAAGTGGTTCGGCTCGGACAAGCCCGACTTGCGCAACCCGATCCGGATGCAGGACGTGTCGCAGCACTTTGCAGGGTCAGGCTTCGCGATCTTTGCCAAACTTCTGGAGCAGGACGGCAACGAGGTCCGCGCGATCCCTGCACCCAAGGGTCCGTCGGGCGAACCCGTCGGCCGCAAGTTCTGCGACCGGATGAATGCCTTTGCGCAGCAACAGGGGCTGCCAGGGATGGGGTATATCTTCTGGCGTGAGCGGGAAGAACAGTCACGCAGTGCCGAGTATCAGGGTGCCGTGGAAAGCCTTTGGTCGCTTCACGAAGAGATTGAAGCAGAAGGCGCTTCAGCCAAGAATTGGGCAAACAAGAAGCTGCTCGACATGATTGGGCACTTCACACAGCAAACTGTTGATTGGTTGAATGCGGAACAGCAAGCACTTGATCGTATGAAGGCTGCACTGGCCACAGGCGATCATGAGACCTTTAGCTTTATCTCGAACGCCTACTTTTCCAAGTTTACCGCAGCTGGCCCAATTGCAAAAGCACTCGGGCCGGAGGGCGCGGAGGCGATCCGCCAGCAACTGGGTCTGGAAAAAGGCGACGCCGCCTTCTTCCTTGGTGGAAAGCCCGAGACCTTCGAACCCATCGCGGGCCGTGCGCGGAATGTGATCGGTGAGGAACTTGGGCTGACCGACAAGGACAGCTTCCGCTTTGCCTGGATCGTCGATTTCCCGATGTACGAGAAGACGGATGAGGGGAAGATCGACTTCAGCCACAACCCGTTCTCCATGCCGCAGGGGGGCCTTGAGGCGCTGAATGGTGACCCGCTGAAGGTCTATGCCTACCAGTATGACCTCGCCTGCAACGGCTATGAGGTGATCAGTGGCGGCATCCGCAACCACAAGCCCGAGATCATGTACAAGGCGTTTGAACTCGCCGGGTACCCGAACAGCGAGGTCGACAAGCGGTTTGGCGGGATGGTCAAGGCGTTCAAGTATGGCGCGCCTCCGCACGGCGGCTGTGCGGCGGGGATCGACCGGCTGGTGATGCTGCTGGCTGACACCCAGAACATCCGCGAGGTCATCATGTTCCCGATGAATCAGCGCGCCGAGGATCTGTTGATGAACGCGCCCTCGGACCCGACCTTGCAGCAGTTGCGCGAGTTGAACTTGCGCGTCGTGCCGAAGGATAGCTGATGTATCAGGCCTCGGTCCCCGTCTTCCGCCACTACCTGTCGCGCGTCAGCGACATCGTGGCGGTGGCGGGGCCGGATGCCTTGGACGCCCGCATCGCCGATGCCTTCCCCGCCCGCCAGCACTTCGCCACTGCGGCGGGCTTTGCCTTGCGGATCGCCTGCCCGTTGGCGGGACGCGATTTCCGAGGGGGCCGAAGAGAGCGCGTTGGAACTGGAGGC
>JBGSVS010000435.1:0-2687 GCA_041752895.1 Tabrizicola sp. | reverse complement strand
TCGAAGGTCTCGATCTCGGTGGAGCGCACGTTGATGCGCTTCACGGTGCCCTCGTCGGGGCCGACGAAGGTCAGGCGGCAGGTCGGGTGCTGACCCGCGACGCGGGCAAAGGCGTCAAGCAGGATATCGGCGCCCTTGATCCGGTCGAACCTGCCGACGAACAGAAGATGCGGGTCGGTCAATCGGGCGGCAGGGGCTGCCGTGGGGTCAAGGCGAACAGGGTTGCCGATCACGGTTGTCGGCAGGTCGGGCAGGCCCCACTCCACCCCCGTCTGGTCCCTGACAGAGGCCGAGGGCGCGATGAGGCCGTCGACCTGGTGCAGACCCGCCGCTTCCCAGTTTTCGCGTCGGGCGTCAGGGCCGCGACGGGGACGCCCCGGCTTGGTGCGGTGCAGCCAATGCGGCCCGTGCAAGGTGACGATGACCGGGATCGGCAAGGTGCTGCGGAGCTCACCGGCCCAGCCGAAGGTCTCTTCGGTCAGGAGAACCTCGATTCCGTGCCGGTCAATCGCCAGTTTGGCGGCCTCGGTCAGGCGGGCGATGGTGGCGCGGCGCACGACCTGGTCCGGAAACAGGCGGAACAGGAGACGGTCAAGGAACGGAACCGGCTTTTCATCCAGCACGATCACGCGCGGATCGTCGTAGGGCGCATCGGTCCAGTGGCAGATGATCGTGACCTCGTGCCCGATTGCCGTCAGGCCCTTGGCCAATTCGTACACCGCCGAGGCGATGCCGTTTGCGGCAACGGTGCCCGGCCAACCCGGGGTTGCGAGCCCGATACGCATGGGTCTGACCGCCGGAGCGGGCGCGTCCGGCGCAGTGAAGGACTTCATCGACCGCTGCCTCGAAGCTCAGACCGTTTGTGACGCCCGCCGGAAGGGGCGGTTTCCTCGGTCATGAGCCAGCTTGCCCGCAGGTTGCCAGGCATTGCGAGTGTGGCACCCGAGGCGTCCGCCCCGCTGCTGGCCGGGTCAGGCGCGCCAGCAGGTCGCCAGACTGCAATGCCCGCAACTGCCCCGGCCATCAGCCAGACGTAGTTGACGAGCCCCGCGTTCGGCAGAAGGTCGACCAGAAGGGCTGCCAGCACCATGATCAGCCCCGGCGTGATGTAGGAGGGTCCCATGGACTTGTGGCGCAGCGCGTAAAGAATGATCGGCGCGGTCAAAAGCCCGAAGCGCCCGATATAGCCAAGCCAGCCGTAGACGCCGATGTAGATCAGCCAGATCCCGTCGGTGATGCTGGTCATGTCGCCGGTTTCGGGATCGTAAAGCGAATTGCGGCCCCAGCTGCCCCAGCCCGCCATGGGCTTGAGGTTCGCCTTTTCCAGAAGCGCGTCTTCGTTGTCGAGACGGAACTTCAGCGACGCGGCCCGGTCTTCGCTGACCATCAGGGCAAGGTCATGCGCGGTATCGACCGGAATCCAGCCCGCTCCGCGTAGCATCGGATAAAGAATCACGATCACCGCGACGACCACCCCGATCCAGACCTGCACGCGCCGCCCGAACAGGAACAGCGCGCCGCCGAAGATGAGGGCAAGCACGAAGGCGCCAAGACTTTTCGCCAGGAACAGGACTCCGGTCATCCAGACGACGGAAGCCAGCCAGAAAAAGGCGGGGCGGCCTTCGCGCTTTGCTTCGCGGTAAAGGGCCGCAGCGGCAATGATCGCCATGCAAAGGTAGATCCCCAGCATGAGCCCGTGATTGAGAAACACCGTGGGGCGGAACCCACCTGCGCGGATATGCTGGACGAAGTCGGACGGGAAAAAGCCGTAGATCCAGGTGTGAAGCTGCGGGGAAAGCCGGATTTCGACCAGCGCGGGCAGCGAATAGATCAGCCCGCCGATGGCGGTGATTTCAAGCAGGGCGCGGTGACCGGTGGGCGTGTTCAGGTAGCGGATGCCAAGCCAAAGCGGAATCATCGCCACCACGATCACCGAGATCAGCCCATAGGCATCGTACAGTCGGAGGCCGGGCAGGAAGATGCGCCCGTCGATGATCGGCTCGGTGTTGTAAAGGACGGTCAGGATCGGTGTGACCATCACCAGTCCAAGCAGCAGGAAAAGCGCCTTTCGCCCGGTGCGGGAAAAGCCGTCAAGCGTCAGCGTCATGCGCGGCGACATGAGCGCGCAGAGGATGAAGGCCGAGACCGCCGGGACCAGTGACCGGTCGATGGCGGGGATCATCGGGAACTTGATCTGGGTGCTGGAGGGCAGGAACAGATGGCCGCCGATGATGGTCCAGACCAGCGCGCGTTCCAGGGGCAACAGGCGGAACAGCACGATGGCCGCGATCGGCGAACTGAGGAGGACCAGATAGGCGAAAATGTTGGGCATAAAGGACTCGCGTCGCGTGGGTCCCCTTTTAGCCGGTCTGCAGGCCAAAGGAAAATGCCAAGTCGTCGTTGCGGCAGGCCGATTGGGCAAAATCTGCGTGAGTGCAGGCCTTGGAAGCCCGGCAGTTTTGTGCATTCTGGCGCCATGAGATGCCTTCTGCCAGTTTTCCTCGCGTGAGCGACCGGGCCCAAACGTCCGGCGCGGTGATCATCGGGCGCAATGAGGGTGCGCGGCTGGTCGCCTGTCTCGCGTCGTTTCCCGCCCATGTGCGCCCGCTGGTCTATGTCGATTCGGGGTCCACGGACGGCAGCGTGACCGCAGCGCGGGGGGCGGGGGCCGAGGTCGTGGCGCTGGA